>NZ_JBIALS010000029.1:0-103994 GCF_042873655.1 Streptomyces sp. NPDC004609
CGACGAAGCCTCCCGCAAAATGGCCCTCGTCATCTCCGGCAAAGGCCGCGCCGCCGGCATGACCCGCACCACCACCTTCCACCCCCCGGAGGCCTAAACCATGCAGTTCGGCCGCACCTATGAGGAATTCAATGTCGGTGCCACCTACAAGCACTGGCCCGGGAAAACGGTCACCGAATACGACGACCACCTGTTCTGCCTCCTCACCATGAACCACCACCCCCTCCACATGGACACCCACTACGCCGAAACCTCCACCGACTTCGGAAAGAACGTCGTCGTCGGCAACTACATCTACTCCCTCCTCCTCGGCATGTCCGTCCCCGACGTCTCCGGCAAAGCCATCGCCAACCTCGAAATCGAATCACTCCGGCACATCGCCCCCACCTTCCACGGCGACACCCTCTACGGCGAAACCACCGTCCTCGCCAAAACCCCCTCCCGCACCAAGAACGACCGCGGCATCGTCCACGTCGAAACCAAGGGCTACAAACAGGACGGCACCCTCGTCTGCGTCTTCCGCCGCAAAGTCATGGTCCCCACCGAGACCTACATCAAGGCCCGAGGCGGAGACCAGCCCGGCAGGCCCGAACCGAAGGAGCAGGTGAAGTAGCGATGGCGCGCCTCGCCCAGACCCACGGGCTGACGGACGTTCAGCAGGAGATCCTGTCGACGGTCCGTGATTTTGTCGACAAGGAGATCCTTCCGGTCGCCACCGGACTGGAGCATCGCGACGAGTACCCGACCCAGATCGTCGAGGGCCTCAAGGAGCTGGGGCTGTTCGGGCTGATGATCCCGGAGGAGTACGGGGGTCTCGGCGAGTCGCTGCTCACCTACGCCCTGTGCGTCGAGGAGATCGCCCGCGGCTGGATGTCGGTCTCGGGCATCATCAACACCCACTTCATCGTGGCGTACATGCTCAAGCAGCACGGGACCCAGGAGCAGAAGGACACCTTCCTGCCCCGGATGGCGCTGGGCGAGGTCCGGGGCGCCTTCTCGATGTCGGAGCCCGCCCTCGGCTCCGATGTGTCGGCGATCACCTCGAAGGCCGTCCGGGACGGGGACGAGTACGTCCTCGACGGCCAGAAGATGTGGCTCACCAACGGCGGCACGTCCAACCTGGTGGCCGTTCTGGTGCGCAGTGACGAAGGACACGCCGAGGACGCACCGCCGCACCGGTCGATGACGACCTTCCTGGTCGAGAAGGAGCCCGGCTTCGGCGAGGTGCGCCCCGGCCTCACGATCCCGGGGAAGATCGACAAGATGGGCTACAAGGGTGTGGACACCACCGAGCTCATCATGGACGGACTGCGCGTTCCGGCCGATCGGGTACTCGGCGGCGCCACCGGCCGGGGTTTTTACCACATGATGGACGGGGTCGAGGTGGGCCGGGTCAACGTGGCCGCGCGCGGCTGCGGGGTCGCCCGGCGCGCCTTCGAGCTCGGAATCTCCTACGCCCAGCAGCGCCACACCTTCGGCCGGGCGATCGCCGAGCACCAGGCCATCCAGTTCAAGCTGGCCGAGATGGCTACCAAGGTCGAGGCCGCCCATGCGATGATGGTCAGCGCGGCACGCAAAAAGGACTCCGGGGAGCGAAACGACCTGGAGGCCGGGATGGCGAAATATCTCGCCTCCGAGTACTGCAAGGAGGTCGTCGAGGACGCTTTCCGTATCCACGGCGGATACGGCTTCTCCAAGGAGTACGAGATCGAGCGCCTCTACCGGGAGGCCCCGATGTTGCTGATCGGTGAAGGCACCGCCGAGATCCAGAAAATGATCATTGGCCGCCGGCTGCTGGAGGAGTACCGACTCCAGGGCTGATTGTCACCTTTGAGTCGGTTCGGCCGCGAAGAAGATCACACCCTGTCATTGCCTTCCGGCCGCCGACTCGACTTCTGGCTTTCCCAGTTGCCGCCCGCAGACGCTAGCATCGCCGGAAGAGCCGCCGTCCCCGTTGCCAGCGCGGCATCATCCGCTACGAAGGTCATCCATGCCCCACAGCCAAACCTCTGCACCACGCGACGGCTTCCCCAGGGGACGCCTTGCTCGCGGAGCATCGCCGTGGCTTCTGCCGACCGTCGCCACCGCAGCCATCAGCCTGGCCCGTGCGCGCCGCTCCCGGCGAGCCGCGGTCATCGCCGTGCCCGCCACCGCGCTCGCGGCGGGCATGCTGTGGTTCTTCCGCGACCCCGAGCGCGAGATCGCCCGGGGCCGGGTGATCTCGCCCGCCGACGGTGTGGTGCAGAGCATCATGCCGTGGAAGGACGGCCGCACCCGCGTCGCGATCTTCATGAGCCCGCTGAACGTACATGTCAACCGGGCGCCGCTGGCGGGCACGGTGACCTCCGTGGAGCACATCCCGGGCGGCTTCGTGCCGGCGTTCAACAAGGAGAGCGAGAACAACGAGCGTGTTGTCTGGCACTTCGACACCGAGCTGGGCGACATCGAGATGGTGCAGATCGCGGGTGCTGTCGCCCGGCGCATCGTCCCGTACATCCCCGAGGGCACGAAGGTCGAGCAGGGCGACCGCATCGGTCTGATCCGCTTCGGATCGCGCGTCGACATCTACCTCCCGGAAGGTGTCGAGGTCGCGGTCGAGGTCGGGCAGACCACGACCGCGGGGGTGACTCGCATTGACCGTGATTGATCCTGATACACAGGCTGGCTGGGTCGCCGAGGCGGACAGCAAGGACGAAGCGGAGGAGATGCCCCTCTCGCTCCGGTTGTCGATAGCGGACACCCTCACTCTCGGTAACGCGACCTGTGGATTCATGGCGGTGTACTTCACCACCACCGGGATCCTCATCCCGCATCTCACGGGCAGCCAGGAGACCGGCATGGCCCGGCACAGCGCCGCCACCGCCGTGATCCTGATGCTGCTCGCGGCGATCTTCGACCTCTGCGACGGGCTCGTGGCGCGCAGGCTGCGCAGCTCGCCGATGGGCGCGGAGCTGGACAATCTCTCGGACCTGATCAGCTTCGGGCTCGCCCCGGCGTACTTCGTGCTCGTCTACGGCATGGTCGCGGACGACGCCCATCAGAACGTCTCGGCGGTGGCCGCGATCGCGGTGCTGCTGGCGGTGGTGCTGCGGCTTGCGAGATTCTCCTGCGTGACCATGAAGGACGGCATGTTCCAGGGCATGCCGAGCCCCTTCGGCGCGCTGACGGTCGTCTCGATCGTGCTGCTGGAGCTGCCGTTCATCCCGACCCTGCTGGCGATCATCGGTACGGCATGGCTGATGGTGAGCCGGGTCGAGTACCCGAAGCCGCGGGGAGTTCTCGCGGTGGCGATGCTCGGCTGGATCGTCTCCGCGATGGGGCTGCTGGCGGCGTGGGCGTTCGACGCCCCGGGCGGCCAGCTGCTGCTCCAGACCGGCTGCGCGCTCCAGGTGGTGCTGGGCGCGGTGATCCCGCTCTTCGCGACGGCCCGCCGGGTGAACACCTTCCGTGACAATCGCCGGGAGGCGCGGGCGGCTCAGCTGCCCTGACGGTGTGTGGACGAGGGCCCGGGCAGCGGACAGCGCCCGGGCCCTCGCCGTATCCGGGCCCCGGGAGCCCCCGGCACAGGGCGCTCGGGACGACAGCAGATGACAGCGCAGACTCCGCCGCCCGGCCGGACCCGCCGGCGGGACGCGGCCCCTCGTCAGGTCCCGCGCCTTCTGGGATCATCGGCGTCCATGTCAGGGGGAACGCTTCATCAGCTGTTCGAGGACAGGGTACGGAACGGGCAGGACCGTACCGCCGTGATCACCGACCGCGTCCGGCTGAGCTACGGCCAGCTCGACGCACGGGCCAACCGGCTGGCCCGCCATCTCACCGAGTCCGCCCGCCTCCCGGCCGGCGGGCTCGTCGCGATACGCACCCTCCGCAAGCCGGATGTCCTGGTCGCCGTGCTGGCCGTGCTCAAGGCCGGCGGGGCGTACACGATCGTCGCGCCGGACGTACGGGAGCCCCGGGGCGTCGCCGACGCGCTCGCCGTGATCAGCCACCGCGTCCATCTCGGCCGCGTCGAAGGCCGCGGGGACCGGCCTCTCGTCCTGCTGGACGCGGACGCGGCGGCCGTCGAGCGCCACCCGGACGGCCCGCTGGACGCGGCCGTGGGCGAGCGGGCGGCCGTGCTGTTCACCGCGGGCACCACCGGCCCGCCCAAGGCCGTTCCGGTCTCGCACCAGCGGCTGCTGGCCGCTCACGAGGGCTGGTCCGGCGTCTACCTGCTCACCCCGGACGACCGGGTGCTGGTGACGGCCCGGCCCCGTGCGGCCGGCTTCGCCCTGGGCTGTCTGCGCGCGCTCTGCTCGGGCGCCACCGTGGTGCTGACGGCCGGCGAGACGTACACGGTGGCCGACACCGACCCGTGGACCGCGAGCTCCCTCCTCACCGGCGCGCACCGGCCCGCCGCACTGCGGCTGCTCGCGGTCGGCGGGGAGCGGCTGCGGCTCGATGAGCACGTACGGCTGGAGCGGCTGCTTCCGCCGGGTTCGCGGCTGATCGGCGTCTACGGGCCGGCCGAGGTCGCCGGCTGCGGCACCTGGTTCGAGACCGGGCAGCTGCCGGGCCCGGTGACGGACCCCGAGCGGCATGTGTATCTCGGACAGCCGTTCCCCGGCTGCGGGGTCCGCATCCGCAAGGGGCAGATCTGGCTGACCCCGCCGGGCGGCGGCGACGCGGTGGCCACCGGGGACCTGGGGCGGCGGGACGGCGACGGCCCGCTGGAGTTCCGCGGCCGGATGGCGGACCGGGTCAAGGTGGACGGGCGGACCGTCGACACCTACCGGGTCGAGGCCGAACTGGCCGCGCATCCCGGTATCCGCGACAGCGTCGTCGGCGCAAGCGGCCGACGGCTCATCGCCTACCTCGTCCCCGAACCCGGGAGCCTGCCGGGCAAGACCACCGTACGGAGCCATCTGACGGGTGCCGTGCCGCGGGCGGACATCCCGGAGACCGTCGTCACGGTTCCCGCGCTGCCACGCAACGAGGCGGGCAAGGTGGACCGGCGCGCGCTAGTACGCCCGCCGGGGCAGGCACGGAGCAGGGCGTCGGCCGGCAAGGGCGGCGGGGGCGGGGCCGATCCGGCGGGGCTCCAGGCCGTCGGAGGCGTCGTGGCGTTCGTGGCGGCGGTCATGTCGTTCACGGCGACGGACGTCCTCTGGCCCGGTTCGACGGATCTGTCGATCGTGCCGGACCCCTGGGCGTGGTTCTTCCGCGGGCTGTACGTCGCCGAGGGCCTGGCCTTCGCCGCGGGTGCGGGGTTCCTGATCGCCGGGCGGCGGCCGATGATGGCGCGGGGCGGCTCGTGGGGGCTGACCACGGCCGCCCATCTCGCGGTCGTCTATCTCCTGGCCTCCTGGTGGCCCCAGGACAATCTGTACCGGCTGGCGGCCAAACAGGACTGGGAGCGGCAGGCCGCCCTGGTCTATGTCTTCAATGTGCCGCTGATGATCGCGGCGGGGATCGTCGCGGTGTGGGCGGTGCGCCTGCCCCGGGCCGTGCCCGGGAAGGCGCCGGGGTCCGCGCGGGAGTGATCACCGGAAGAGGTCCGCGAGGGCGCGGCAGGAGGTGCGCACCAGCGCGTCGGCGGCGTCGAGCCGGGCGGCCGTGCGGGCCGCCAGGATCACCCCGAGATACGGGTCGGGGGCGTCGGCGGCGGTCGGGATCGACGGTACGAGCACGGCGTCGATCCCGGCGCACCTCGCCGTCAGGTCGGTGAGGAACGCGATCAGCTCCCCGTCGGGCAGGCGCGCGCCCAGCGGGACCCGGTCCAGGGAGCGTACGAGATGGTCGCCGCCGCGGATCTCGTCGAGCCGCAGCTTCACCATGAACGCGGCGGACGGTCCGGTGAGGCGCAGATTGGTCTCCGTCGGGGCGAGCCGGCCGCCGGGCCCGGTCACGAAGTCGACGTCGTACCAGCCGCGGTATCCGGCCGCGGCGAGTTCCCGGCCGACGGCGTGCCCGAACCGCAGGGCGGGCCCGGTCAGGGTGTCCGGTACGGCGCCGGGGCCGGCGGTCGCGCCCCGGTAGGCCGTGTCCACGACGTCCATCGCCGCGACGCCGACGTCATGGACCTCGCCCCGGGCGTCCACGAGGCCGTCGTACGTCGGCCGGGTGCCGTCGCCCGCGATGTACTCCTCCAGCAGCAGGGGGCCTCGGGGCAGTTCGCGGGCCCGCACACGGCCGGTGACCACACGGGTGCCGGAGCCGCCCGCGCCGTGCTCGGTCTTGACGACGGTGCCCGCGCCGGAGCGGGCCCTCGCGGCGATCAGCCGGGCCGCGGCGCGGCGGGTGGCGGGCGTCCACCGGTCGGGTACGGCGATCGCCGGGTGCGTGGGGGCGAGGGTGCGGAACAGGGTGTGGGAGGCGCGCTTGGACTCGTACGTGAGGGCTCCGGGCGGGAGCGGGGCGCCGGTCAGCTCACCGGCGGCCGCCGTGTGCCCCCACGGCACGAAGGGCAGGCCGAGGGCGCGCAGCCGTGCGATCAGGGCGGGGCGCGCCAGCAGGTCCGTCTCGGTGAGCCCGTCGTACACGTCGACCTGGGCCCAGCCGAGCTGACGCCCGACCAGCGCGGTCCACTCCCGTGGTACGGGGCGGGGAAGCACCAGCGCGGCGGGGTGCGGGCTCGCGAACGCGGCGAGACAGGAGTAGTGGGCCGCCGCGCCACGGGACTCCCGTGTCGTGCCGCCGAACTGGCCCTGGAACTCCGCCGCGTTGCCGAGGTGGACCGCCCTCCGGCCGCCGGTCCACGCCTGGGCCCAGGCGGCGCGGGGCGGGAGGTCGACGTCCAGCCGTGGCATGGCGGCGGGGCCGATCCCGCACGGCCGGGCGCCGAGCCCGCGGTAGAACGCCTCCGCGTGCGGGTCCGACTCGATACGGAGACGCCGGAAGCCGAGGGCGCGGGCCCTGTCGGTGACATGGGCGTACAGGGTCCGTCCGATGCCCTGCCGGATCCTGTCCGGCTCGACGAACAGCAGGCCGAGCACACCGTCCGGGGGCTCGCCCTCCAGAGAGGCGATGCCGGCGAGGCGGGCGTCCTCGTCCTCCGCGACGACGATACGGCGGGGTGCGATCTGGTCGGGCGTGACGGTCAGATGGCCTCTACACGCTTCCATGAACGCCGGTCCGTAGCCCCAGTGGGCCTTCGACCGCAGAAGGAGTCGGGTGATGCCGTCGGCCTCGTGGGGTTGCGCGTCCCGTATCCACACGGGGTGAGGCTAACGCGCCCTCGCGACCCTGCGCGGGGTCCCGCGACGGGCGGAGGGTCCTGGGCCCGGTGGTCCGGCCGCTTGGGGACGGACCCGGGCACCCCCAGCCCGCCCGGCGCTTGACGACGGACCGTGACCACAGGGGCGGTCACACAACAAGGCAGCCGCGCCCGAGCAACCTCAGCCCGTCCGGCGATTGAGGACGGACCCGAGCGCCCTGCACAGCCACACGTCAGGACACCCGCACCCAGGCAACCAGAGCCCGCCCGGCGCCCCAGAACAGAACCGCACCCGCGCTCAGCGGAGAAAGTCCCGCGCGATGTCGGACGCGACCCGTTCCAGCAGGTCACCCGCCATCGCCATGCACCTCGCGGGGTCCGGCTCCACCGCCAGGAGAGGGTACGCGCGGCGGATCCCCGCCCGCCCCAGCGCCGCGGGCGGGAGCAGGAGCCGCCCGCAGACCGCGACGACGTCGACGCCCCGCGCACGAGCCGCCGCGGCAACTCCCGCCGGGGCCTTGCCGTGGAGGGTCTGCTCGTCGAGGGAGCCCTCCCCGGTGATCACGAGGGTCGCCCCGGACAGCGCCTCGGCGAACCCGAGGACGTCGAGCATGACCTCGATCCCCGGCCGGAACCGCGCGCCGAGGGCCACCAGCGCGCCGTATCCGATGCCGCCGGCCGCACCCGCGCCGGGCGACTCCGCGGCTTCGGGGCCGAGGACGGACGCGTAGTGCGCGAGGGCCGCGTCGAGCGCCGCGACATCGGACGGCGAGGCCCCCTTCTGCGGGCCGTAGACCGCCGCCGCCCCCGTGGGGCCGGTCAGCGGATTGTCGACATCACCGGCGAGAACCAGATCGACGCTCCCCAGGCGTGGGTCGAGCCCGGAGAGATCGGCGGTCGCCAGGTCGCGCAGTCCTCCGCCGCCCGGCCCCACGGGCACGCCCTCCGCGTCCAGGAACCGCGCGCCGAGCGCGGTGAGCATGCCCGCCCCGCCGTCCGTCGTCGCGCTGCCGCCGACACCGAAGACGATCGTCCGGGCCCCCGCGTCCAGCGCGGCGCGCAGCAGTTCCCCGGAGCCGTGGGTCGTGGCGGTCAGGGGCGCGAGGACGCCCTCCGGCAGCAGCCGGAGCCCGGACGCCTCCGCCATCTCCACGACCGCGGTGCCGTCCCGCAGGGCGTACGCCGCGGTCACCGGCTCGCCGAGCGGCCCGGTGACCCGTACCTCCCGGCGTGCGAAGCCCGCTGCCACGGCCGCCGCGACCGTGCCGTCGCCGCCGTCCGCGACGGGCAGGGCCTCCACCTCCAGGGTGGGCACCACCCGTCGGAGGCCCGCCGTGACCCGCTCGGCGACCTGCACCGCGGTGAGAGAGCCCTTGAACTTGTCAGCCGCCACGAGGACCCGCGCGGGCCGGATCACTGCACCGTCCGTCACTGTGTTTCCTTTGCATTCGAACAGGCAGTCGCGCCGTCCCGACCCTATCCACCCGGTTGCGGCACGGGCCACCCCTCTCCGGGGTAGACCAGACATATGGGCCTACACCAGACGGAACTGACTGACCGGATCCTCGGCGGCTGGCTGGGCAGAATCGCGGGCAACATGCTCGGCAAACCCGTGGAGCGCGGCGAGTACTGGACACGCGAGCGCATCGACCGCTACCTGCGCCGTACGGACGCTCTTCCGCTCACCGACTATCTTCCCGCTCCCCCCGCCGACGCCGCGCCCGGTGAGTTCGACCTGCGCCCGGAGTGGCCGGAGTGTGTGCGCGGCCGGATCCGAGGCAGCTGCCGGGACGACGACGTGGACTACGCGATCCTGGGTCTGCATCTGCTGGAGACGTACGGATTCGGTTTCACGACCGAGCAGGTGGGCGGGCTGTGGCTGAACCTGCTGCCGTATCTGCAGACCTTCACCGCCGAGCGGGCTGCCTACCGCAATCTCGCCAACGGGCTGAAGCCCCCGCTGACCGCCTCGTACGACAATCCCTACCAGGAGTGGATCGGCGCCCTCATCCGCGCGGACGTCTTCGGCTGGACCTCCCCCGGCGACCCGGGCCGCGCCGCCGCGCTCGCCCGACGGGACGCGGTCCTCTCCCACCAGGGAAACGGCGTGTACGGCGCGATGTGGGCCGCGGCCGTGATCGCCGCCGCGTTCACCGCGGGCGGGCCGCGCGAGGCGATCGAGGCGGGCCTCGCTCAGGTGCCGTCGGGCAGCCGTCTCGCGCGGACGGTCCGCCACACGGCCGCGCTCCACGAGTCGGGCGCCGGGTGGGCCGACACGCTCACGGAGCTGGAGAGCCGCACCCGGGGCCTCGGCTGGATCCACGCCGTTCCCAATGCCGGAGTCATCACCGCAGGACTGCTCTACGGCGGGGGTGACTTCACCCGCACGGTCGCGCTGACGGTGCGCGGCGGGCTGGACACCGACTCCAACGGGGCGACGGCGGGCTCGGTGGCGGGTGTGCTGTGCGGCGCGTCCGCGATCCCCGCGCGGTGGACCGCGCCCCTGGAGGACCGGGTGCGCAGTGCGGTGTTCGGATTCGACGGGGCGCGGATCAGTGAACTGGCCGCCCGTACGGTTCAGTTGGCGTCCGCCGCCTGACCGTCCCGGGTCCCGCCGGTCCGCCCGCCCCGCCGCGCCCGGCGTCTAGGCTTCCGGCGTGACCATGGACTACTCCGCGTATATCGCGACCCTTCCCCGCGTCCTCTCCGGTGCCGCCACGCTCTTCCGCGACGACCGGGGCCGGGTGCTCGCCGTCGAGCCCAACTACCGGGACGGCTGGGCCCTGCCGGGCGGCACGATCGAGTCGGACGGGGGCGAGACACCCCGCCAGGCCGCCCGGAGGGAGACCCTGGAAGAGATCGGGCTCGATGTGGAGCCGGGCGCGCTGCTGGCGGTCGACTGGACGCGCGGTCCGCTGCGCCCGCCGATCGTGGCCTATGTGTACGACGGCGGGGTGCTGACCGAGGCGCAGCTCAAGTCGATCAGGCTCCAGGAGGAGGAGCTGCTGTCCTGGCGGCTGGTGGACCGTGACGAGATCCCGGGCCTGCTGCTGGGGTCGCTCGGCGGCCGGGTGCTGGCCGCGCTGGACGCGCTGGCGTCCGGGCGGGGTCCGGTGGAGCTGGTGGACGGCCTCCCGGCCGGCTGATCCCGCTCCCGCCCGGCGGGAACAACACGCCGGGGGCGCCCGGTTGACCGGGTACTGAAAGGTGCTGAAGGCACGGGAAGTTACCGAACGGACTGCGGAGGCGCTCATGCCCGGTGACAAGGCCATGCTGTTCATGGCGGACGCGACGGAGCCGGTGCGGACCGGCCCCGAGGGAGCGGGGACCGTGATCGCGATGGTGCCCACGCCCACCGCCGCGGCCGAACTGGCGGCCGAACTGGTCGAGCAGGGCGTCGACACCATCGAACTGTGCGGCGCCACGGGATTCACCTGGGTGCCGGAGGTCGAGGCCGCGGTGAAGGGCCGCGCCCGGGTGGGCACGGTGGTCTTCGGCTTCGAGTCCCTCCTCGACGTCGCCCGCTACAAGCGGCGTGCCACCGAGGGCGAGTCCCAGACCGCCCTGTTCATCCATGTGCAGGAGGGCGCCGACCCCGAGGTGGACCGGCTGGAGATCCAGGAAGGCCCCTCGCGTTCGCTGTTCGTCGCGGTGCCGCGCGCGGAGGACGGGGCGGCGGTCGCCGCCGGACTCGCGGACCGGCTCGACCTGATCGAGCTGTACGGAGGGTTCCGGCCCGAGCACGCGAGTGCGGTGATCAAGGCCGTGGGCGAGCGGGTTCCGGTGGGTGTCGCGGTGCACGCGACGGCCCCGCGCCCGGACGGGGCCTGATCCGCGCCGGGTGTCCGGACCCGGGCGCCGGACACCCGGCGCGGCTGCCGACGGGCGCCCGCGGGGAAATCGGTTCGCCGCCGGGGAAGCGGACTGCATACGCTCGCCGTATGACTCTCGTCGCGATTCTCAGCGGCGCCGGTGTCTCCACGGACTCCGGCATTCCCGACTACCGGGGGCCGAACGGGGTGTGGAGGCGCGATCCGGAGGCCGAGAAGCTCGTCACCTACGACTCCTACATGGCCGACCCGGAGATCCGCCGGCGCTCCTGGCTGATGCGGCGCTCCAGTCCGACGTGGTCCGCGCGGCCGAACGCGGCGCATCTCGCGGTGGCGGAGCTGGAGCGGCGCCCCGGCTTCGCCGTCCGGGTGATCACCCAGAACGTCGACGGTCTGCATCAGCTCGCCGGGACGCCCGAGCGCAAGGTCCTCGAACTCCACGGCACGGCGCGTACGGTCGTCTGCACCCGCTGCGAGGCCCGCTCCCCCATGGGGGAGGCGCTCGCGCGTGTGGAGGCGGGTGAGGACGATCCGCCGTGCCTCGCGTGCGGGGGGATCCTCAAGTCCGCGACGGTCATGTTCGGGCAGCGGCTCGATCCCGCCGTCCTCTCGGAGGCGATGTCCGTCGCCAAGGCGAGCGAGGTCTTCATCGCGGTCGGTACGAGTCTTCAGGTGCAGCCGGCGGCGTCGCTGACGGGGATGGCGGCGGACGGCGGGGCGCGGGTGGTGATCGTGAACGCGGAGCCGACGCCGTACGACGAGCTCGCGGACGAGATCATCCGCGAGCCGATCGGCACGGCGCTCCCGCGGTTGCTGCGCGAGCTCGCCTGACGCGTCCGGCCCCTGGGGCCCCGGGCCCCGCGTCCGCCCCTGCGGCCGGGGTCCGTCCTCGAACGCCGGACGGGCCGGGTGGCCTGAGCCCCCGCGCCACCCCGGTGACCCGCACACGTCCCCCGGGCCGTCCTCGAACGCCGGACCGGCCGGGTGGCCCGGCACCACCGCCCGAGCCCGTCCGGTGCCTGCGGTGCCGGGCCCGGTGTCAGAACAGCGCGGCGTCGGTCGCGCCCGACTCGAAGGCCAGCAGGCGCTGCTTGCGGTCCAGGCCGCCGCCGTAGCCGATCAGGCTCCCCGTGGAGCCGATCACCCGGTGGCACGGCACGATGATCGACACCGGGTTCCTGCCGTTGGCGAGCCCGACCGCGCGGGAGGCGTTCGGGTTGCCGAGTTCCTCGGCCAGCTCACCGTAGGTACGGGTCTCGCCGTAGGGGATCCGTACGAGCCGCTCCCAGACACGGCGCTGGAAGTCCGTGCCGGCGAGGTTCAACGGCAGGTCGAAGTCGGTGAGTCCACGGTCGAAGTACTCCTCCAGCTGGCGGACGGTCTCGCCGAACGGCCCGGCCTTCTCGTCCGCCCGGGCGCCGAAGGCCGACTCGTCGGGACGGTGGCGCTGGTCGGTCATGTAGAGGCCGCTCAGGACGCCGTCGGTCGCGACGAGCGTCAGCGGGCCGTAAGGGCTGTCGACGACGGTGTGCTGCCTGATCATGAGCCGGCTCCTGGTGCGGGAAGGTGGTTGATGGGGTGATCGTCGGTGGCCCAGAGGTACTGGACCGCGTACGCCCGCCAGGGCCGCCAGGCCGCCGCGTGCGCGGTGAGTGCCGCGGGCGTGGCGGGAAGCCCGACGTGGGCCGCGGCGCGGCGCATGCCGAGGTCGGTCGGGAGGAAGGCGTCGGGGTCGCCGAGGGCGCGCATGGCGATGACCTCGACGGTCCAGGGGCCGAAGCCCGGCAGGGCGCCCAGACGGGCACGGGCCTCGTCCCAGTCGCTGTCGACGCCGAGGCTCAGGGTCCCCTCGGCGAGCGCGGCGACGAGCGTGGTGAGGGTGGTGCGGCGGCTGCGGGGCAGCGCGAGGGCCTCGGGATCGAGCGCGGCCAGCGCCGCGGGCGACGGGAAGAGACGGGTGAGTCCGCCCTCCGGGTCCTCGGCCTTCTCCCCGTGCGCGGTGACCAGGCGCGCGGCGTGGGTGCGTGCGGCGGCCGTCGAGACCTGCTGGCCGAGTACCGCCCGTACGGCGAACTCCGCCGCGTCGACGGTCCTCGGCACCCGGCGGCCGGGGGCTTTGTCCACCAGCGGCTGGAGCAGCGGATCGGTCCGCAGCCTGTCGTCGACGGCGACGGGGTCGGAGTCGAGGTCGAGCAGCCACCGGCAGCGGCTGATCGCGAGGGTGAGATCCCGGGGGTCGGTGAGGGAGAGCCGGCACGCGATGTGGTCGGGGTGCGGGGTGAGGGCGACGATGCCGTGCCCGTACGGGAGGCGCAGGGTCCGGCGGTACGCGCCGTCCCGCCACTCCTCCACGCCGGGTACGGCGGTCGCGGCGAGGTGTCCGAAGAGGTTGTCGGGGTTGAGGGGCGCGCGGTACGGCAGCCGGAGCGCGATGACCCCCGGGGTCGGCGCGGGCGCGGCGGCGCCGCGCCGTGCGGACCGGGCGCGCAGGTCGCCGGGGGCGAGGGCGAAGACCTCGCGGACGGTGTCGTTGAAGGTGCGGATGGAGGCGAATCCGGCCGCGAAGGCGACCTCGGCCATGGGGAGGCCGGTGGTCTCGATCAGGATGCGCGCGGTCTGGGCGCGCTGGGCACGGGCGAGGGCGAGCGGCCCGGCGCCCAGCTCGGCGAGGAGCTGCCGCTCGACCTGCCGGGTGGAGTAGCCGAGGCGGGCGGCGAGCCCGGGGACGCCCTCGCGGTCGACGACGCCGTCCTTGATCAGGCGCATGGCGCGGGCAACGGTGTCGGCGCGGGCGTTCCACTCGGGCGAGCCGGGGCTGGTGTCGGGCCGGCAGCGCTTGCAGGCGCGGAACCCGGCCTGCTGGCAGGCGGCGGCGCTCGGGTAGAAGGTCATGTTCTCGGGCTTGGGCGGCACGGCCGGGCAGCTGGGGCGGCAGTAGATGCCCGTGGTCAGCACGGCAGTGAAGAACCATCCGTCGAATCGGGCGTCCTTCGACTGGACGGCGCGTACGCAGCGCTCGGTGTCGGTGTGCATGGTTCAAGAATGGGGCATACGACCGGGCGGGGCTGGCGAGAAAACGACATGGACATCCGCCTGCCAGGGGCCGACCGTTTCACGGTGATCAACACCGCCGGGATCGGGCTCGCCGGAACCGCGCTCCCCGGTCCGGGGGTGCCGGGTCCGGTGTCGCGTGGCGCTGCCCCGGCCGGTCACCGCGCCGGCCCGGGCCCGGAAGTCGCCCGGCCGGCCGCTCTCAGCCCCTGGCCGCGAGCGCCGCCGCGAACTCCTCGTACGCGTACGCGTCGAACAGCACGAACCGTACCTCGGTGACGGGCGCGGCCGCCTCCTTCCGGACCGTGCTCACCGCGATCCGCGCGCCGTCGTCCATGGGCCAGCCGTAGATGCCGGTCGAGATCGCGGGGAACGCGATCGTCTTCGCCCCCAGCCCGGCCGCCACCCGCAACGCCTCGCGGTAGCACGAGGCGAGGAGGGCACTGCGGTCGTCGTCCCGGGACCAGACGGGTCCCGCCGTGTGGATCACATGGTCCGCGTCGAGCCGGCCGGCGGTGGTGGCGACGGCCTGTCCGGTCGGCAGGCCCTTGGCGTACCGCGAGGCGCGCAGGGCGCGACAGGCGGCGAGGATCTCGGGACCGCCCACGCGGTGGATCGCCCCGTCGACACCGCCGCCGCCGAGGAGGGTGGAGTTGGCCGCGTTGACGATGGCGTCGACATGCTGCCCGGTGATGTCACCGCGCACGAGAACGATGGACGGCTGCTGCGTCATGGCGTCATCCTCCCACCCGGCAGGGGGTGTTCAGGCCATGATTCAGCGGACGGCGCGCAGGCGTCGCCAGACGGCCCTCGCCGCGTGGTGGCCGGACATCCCGTGGACGCCCGGGCCGGGCGGGGTCGCGGACGAGCAGAGGAAGACGGCGGGGTGGGCGGTGGCGTACGGCACCCGGGCGAGTTTGGGCCGCAGGATCGTCTGGAGCCCGGAGAAGGCCCCGCAGGCGATGTCGCCGCCCACGTAATTGGCGTTGCGGGCGGCGAGTTGCGGCGGCCCGGCGACCGCGCGGGCGAGGACGAGGTCGCGGAACCCCGGTGCGAAGCGCTCCAGCTGACGCTCGATCACCTCGGTCGCGTCGCCCTCCCAGCGGGCGGGGACATGGCCGTACGCCCAGAAGACGTGCTTGCCCGCGGGGGCCCGGGACGGGTCGACGACGCTGGGCTGCGCGGTGATGAGGAACGGGGTCTGCGGGTCGCGCCCGGTGACGGCGGCGGCGAGTGCGGCCTCGATCTCCCCGGCGGTGGGCCCGATGTGCACGGTCCCGGCCGCACGGGCCTCCTTCGCGGTCCAGGGGACGGGCCCCGACAGCGCATAGTCGATCTTGAAGACGGAGGCACCGTAGTGATAGCGGTCGTACGCCCTGCCGAGACCGGCGATCCTGGCGAGCGCGGTCGGTGAGGTGTCGAAGACGTACGCGCGGGCCGGGGGCAGTTCGTCGAGCCGCTTGACCTCGACTCCGGTGTGGATCGTGCCGCCCTGCTCGCGCAGGTACGAGGCGAGGGCGTCCGAGATCGACTGCGATCCGCCGCGCGGGACGGGCCAGCCGTTCGCGTGGGCGGCGAGCGCGAAGATCAGGGCGATCCCGGAGGTGGCCATGCCGGAGGCGGGCGCGATGGCGTGGGCGGCGAGCCCGGCGAAGAGGCCGCGGGCCTTCTCGCCCCGGAAGCGGCGCGCGATCCACGTGGCGGGCTGGATCGCGGTCAGCCCGAAGCGTACGAAGCGGTACGGGTCACGGGGCGGCCTCTCCCAGGGCGTCCGCAGAAAGTCGGCGGCGATGGCGTCCCAGTGGCCGATGTAGGGGGCGACCAGCCGGCGGTAGGTCCCGGCGTCCTCGGGTCCCAGGGACATCGCGCTCTCCCCCACCGACCGGCTGAGGAGGGCGGCGGTGCCGTCGGGGAAGGGGTGCGCCAGCGCGGGCTCGGTCGGGAGCCACTCCAGGCCGTGCCGCTCCAGGGGCATCGAGGCGAAGGCGGGTGAGCCGATGCCGAGGGGGTGCACGGCGGAGCAGGGGTCGTGCCGGAAGCCCGGCAGGGTCAGCTCCTCGGTCCGCGCGCCCCCGCCGACGCTGTCCAGCGCCTCGAACAGCGCCACGGAGAAGCCGCGGCGGGCCAGTTCCGCCGCGGCGGTCAGTCCATTGGGGCCGGCCCCCACGATGACGGCGTCGAGCATCGATGGCACCTTGGGACTCCTTCGTCGGCCGACGTCCGGAGGCCCAGGATATTCCGGCCCGCGTCCGGCCGGTCCCCGGGTGCGGTCGGGGCGTGACAGGGGGTGGGCCGGACGCGGGACGGGGCGGGACGGAGCCCGGGAGAGCCGCGCGGATCACCGGCACACGGCGGCCGGTCACGGGGCACACGGCCGGGTACGGCACCCGGGTGGTGCCGGGCGCGGCGGGCACCGCTCTCCGGCACCCGGCACACCCGCTCCGGTCCCTCCCGGGGTCAGCCCGCCGCCAGCAGGCTCCGGACGCGCTCCGCCGTCGCCGCGTCCCTCGCCGCCGTGAAAGGGAGGCTGTTGCCGCCGCCGATACGGAAGGGCTCGCCCGTGACGGTCAGATGCGCCCCGCCGGACTCGGTGACCAGAAGCAGACCCGCCGCGTGGTCCCAGGCGTTCTCCCAGGAGAAGGCGATCGCGTCCAGCTCGCCCCGGGCGATGGCGAGGTACTCCATGCCCGCCGATCCGCAGGGGCGGGGGCGGACACCGTCCGTGTTCAGCCCGAGGAGGGCGCGCTTCTGTTCGGGCGTGGTGAAGTCGGGGTGGGAGGTCGCCACCGTGAGGGCCGCACCGGGCTCGGGAGCGCCCGGCCGGAGCAGTGCGCCGCCCAGGTACGCGCCCCCGCCGCGTACCGCCGTGGCCAGTTCGTCGAGGGCCGGGGCGTAGGTCCAGGAGGCGAGCAGCTCGCCCCGCTGCGCGAGCGCCACCAGGGTGCAGAACCGCGCCTCCCCCCGGACGAACTGCCGGGTGCCGTCGACCGGGTCCACGATCCAGACGGGCGCGTCGCCGTGCAGGTCCCCGTACACCGCGGGGTCGGCGTGGACCGCTTCCTCGCCGACCACCACGGAGCCGGGGAGCAGGGCGGTCAGGGAGGCGGTGAGGTGTTCCTCGGCGAGGCGGTCGGCCGTGGTCACCACGTCGTGCGGACCGCTCTTCTCGACGATCTCGTGCGCGGCGAGCTGACGGTACCGCGGCATGATCTCGGTGGCGGCCGCCTTGCGGATCGCCTCCTCGACATCGGACAGGTCACCGGACAGAAAGTCATCGATCATATGTCCAGCTAAGCATGGCCGAGAGGGCGTTCCGCGCCAGGTCGCGGCCCCGGCACCGCGCGTTCACCGTTCCCGGGGCGGACGGCCGGTTCGGAGCCATTCGCAGGACAGGACAGGCCCGCCGATACCGGCCTTCGCGCCCGCCGCGGTGAAATGCGTCACTCCCCCGGCCGCGCCCCCGGACGGGGGATCACGGGGCTCGCCCCGCCGGGGCCGCCGTCGGACTCCGTGCCCGCCCCTCGTGCCCGGTGACGGCGGCCTTCTAGCCGAACACCTGGCCGATGCCGCCCCGGCCGTCCTCGCCGTTCCAGATCACGGCCGCCAGCCAGATCGGGAACCAGAAGACCCGCTCCGGCAGGACGGGGGCTGCGAGGAGCCAGGCGACGGGCAGGACGGCGAACAGCAGACAGCAGCACGGGCCACGTCTGCCGCCGGCGGTACGTTGGGGTGTCGGATGAGCGGGCACCCGCCAGAACGTACGCGGCGCCTGCGGTCCGCGCATGAGTATCCGTACCCATGGCCTCGCGTCACGGCGCCCGTAGGCCGTCTCCGCACGGGAGTCCCGGTGCGGCCCGGAGGACACGTGCACGCCCGGCGTACCGTACGAGTCGGAACGGGGACATTCCCGCGGGCGGAGCCCCACAACTGCGGAGGACGCATGCACGGCGAGTACAAGGTCCCGGGCGGAAAGCTCGTGGTGGTCGATCTCGACACGGAGGACGGCCTGCTGCGCAACGTCCGGGTCGCCGGGGACTTCTTCCTGGAGCCCGACGAGGCGATCCTCGCGATCGACGCGGCCCTGGAGGGCGCCCCGGCCGAGACCGGCGCCGCCCAGCTCGCCGCCCGTATCGACGCGGCCCTGCCCCCGGGCACCCAGATGTACGGTCTGACCTCCGAGGGCATCGGCGTCGCCGTACGCCGCGCCCTGGCGCACGCCACCGACTGGACCGACTACGACTGGCAGCTCGTCCACGAGGGTCCCCAGTCGCCCGCGCTGCACATGGCACTGGACGAGGTCATCACCGCGGAGGTCGCGGCCGGGCGCCGCCCGCCGACACTTCGGGTGTGGGAGTGGGGCGCGCCCGCCGTGGTGATCGGCAGCTTCCAGTCCCTGCGCAACGAGGTCGACCCGGAGGCCGCCGCACGGCACGGCATCACGGTGGTGCGCCGGATCAGCGGCGGCGGGGCGATGTTCATCGAGCCCGGCAATACGATCACCTATTCGCTCTCCGTGCCCGAGGCCCTGGTCTCCGGGCTCTCCTTCGCCGACAGTTACGCCTACCTCGACGACTGGGTGCTCGGCGCACTCGCCGGCATGGGCGTCAAGGCGTGGTATCAGCCGCTCAACGACATCGCCACGGACGCCGGCAAGATCGCGGGCGCGGCACAGAAGCGGGTGGTGGGGCAGGGTGGCGGCGCCGTGCTGCACCACGTGACGATGGCGTACGACATCGACGCGGACAAGATGCTCGACGTCCTGCGCATCGGCCGGGAGAAGCTCTCGGACAAGGGGACGAAGAGCGCGAAGAAGCGCGTGGATCCGCTGCGGCGGCAGACCGGACTGCCGCGTGAGGCCGTCATCGAGCGGATGATCGACGCGTTCCGGGGCCGGTACGGCCTGTCCGACGGGAAGGTCACGGAGCAGGAGACGGCACGCGCCCAGGAGCTGGCCGCGACGAAGTTCACGACGGAGCAGTGGACGGCGCGGGTCCCGTAGCCCCCCGTACGCCCGCTCTGCCCGCGGGTCGCCATCCCGCCGCCGCGCGCCGGCCGTCCGGCCGTGCCCCTGCGTCCCGGCCGCCGGGTGCGGTCCGGGGCACAGGGGTCGCGCGATGACGGAGCCGGTGCGGTCCGCAACCCGTGCCGCCGATGCCGACGCGCCGACGGCCGGCAGGTACCGGCGGTCTCCGCACGGCCGGGGCCGTGAGGGGCGGGAACCCGGGGCACGGCTGTCATTCTTCCGCCGGGGCGCCCCCCGAGACCGTGGAGGCGGGCGGGCGCCTCTCGTACCAGCGCCGGTCGGCCTCCAGCTGGGCGGCCAGCGAGATCAGCTTCTCCTCGCTGCCCGCCGGGCCGAGGAGCTGGGCGCCGACGGGCAGTCCGCCCGCGGTGAGGCCGGCGGGGACGTTGACGGCGGGCCAGCCGAGCACGTTCCAGGGCCAGGCGTAGGGGCAGGCCGCGGCCATGGTCGCGTTGGTGCGCCAGGTGCCGAGGCCGTCGAACGTGCCCACGCGCGGTGGCGGGGTCGCGGTCGTCGGGGAGAGGACGACATCGAAGCCCCGGCCTTCGAAGATCTCGCCGATCCGGGTGTGCTGGCTCCTCTCGCGGGCGCGGGCGGCCCGCACCACCCGTCCGCCGAGCACCCGTCCGGAGCGCATCGTGCTGCGGGTGCGGGGGTCGAGCAGCGCGGGGTCGGGGTGCAGGGCGCCGGCTTCGGCGATTCCGGCGGCGGCGCGCGGCAGGAAGCCGAGGCCGATGAGCCCGTACCGGGGGCGGGCCTCCTCGACCTCGTGGCCGAGGCGGGCGAGTGCTTCGGCGAGGGCGGTGACGGCCCGGCGGACCTCGGGGTGCGGGGTGGCGCGGGTGAGGGTGAGCGGGGGCCGCCAGGCGAGGGCGATCCGCAGCCTTCCCGGGTCGCGGCGGGCGGCGGCGGACGCGTCCACGGCCTCCGGCCGGTGCGGATCGTGCCCCCGGAGGGAACGGGGGCCCTGGACCACGTCGAGCAGGAGGGCGGCGTCGGCGACGGTACGGGCCAGGGGACCGTTGACGGCCAGCCCCTGGAAGGCGTCGGTGTACGGGTGGAGGGAGACCCGCCCCCGCTGGGGCTTGATGCCGACGAGATGGGTCCAGGCGGCGGGGATGCGGATGGAGCCCGCGCCGTCCGAGCCGAGCGCGGCGGGGACCAGGCCGGCGGCGACGGCCGCGGCCGATCCTCCCGAGGAGCCGCCCGGGGTGTGCTCGGTGGACCAGGGGTTACGGGTGGCTCCGAAGGCGGGTCCCTCGGTGAACGGCCACTGGCCCAGCTCGCAGGAGTTCGTCTTGCCGACGATCACCGCTCCGGCCGCGCGCAGCAGCCGCACCGACTCGGCGTCCGCCGTGGCGGGCGCGATCTCGCCGCGGCAGCCGAAGAGTGTGGGCAGCCCGGCCACATCGGTGTCGTCCTTGACGGCGACCGGCACCCCGAGGAGCGGCAGCCGCTCCCCCGCGGCGAGCCGGCGGTCGGCGTCCCGGGCCTCGGCGAGGGCCTTTTTCCCGCGGACCCAGCGAAAGGCGTTGACGGTGTCCCGGCTGGCCGCGATCCGCTCGATCGTGCTCGCCACCAGGGATTCGGAGGTGGTGTGACCGTCTCTCAACTGCTGTACGTACGCGGTCAGTCCGTGGAAGTCGGCGGCCGGTGCAGCCGTCCCGGACCCGTCGGTGGTGTCGCTGGTGGACACGAGGGCCGCCTCTCTTCTGCTCGTTCGAACAAACAGTACTGGAGAGTAACCAGCGGGGTGCCGGCAGGCAACCACCTCGGCTCACCGGGGTGGCGGGCGGCCCGCAGGGGCCCCAGACGGTCGGACTACCGGCACAGACAGGGGAGTTGGCGGGGCAGGGACTGTTCTCACGGCCTCCGGAGAGCCGGCTCGGCGGTCGGGAGTTCCTGCCGCGTTCTCTGTTGCCCAAGCCCCCGCTTTCCTGTGGAGCACCCCGGGCGCGGCCACTGGCAACCGGGCCGCCGGCCGTCCTCAGCGACGGACCGCCCCGGGGGCGGCCCGGGCGCACGGGCCCGGGGACCCCGGGCGCGGCATCCATGTCTCGGGGAGGTTCATCCGCCAGACGGGACCGGTCCAGTCGGCTGCCATCAGCCGCCGCCTCCGTGGCCCGTCACGGTGTCCGTGTCCGTATCGGCGCCCCCCGGCGCGTCCGGGCTCATACCGTTCTCACCGGCCACATAGTCGCTGGTCGACAGATACCCGGTGCAGTCGGCGCTCCGGATGACGCCGTCGGCCTCGTAGGCGCCTTCGCCGTACGTGGGATCGCCCATCGTTCCGCTCCCCCTGGTCGGGACGGTCCCGGCCTCAACGGCGGACACAGTACCGACGCGATCCGCACCCAACTGGACCCATATGATGATGTATCACACATCGGGATGACGGTGCCGCCGACCCGGTTCAGCGTCCCCGTAGGCTCCGAACCGGCCCCTGGACGCGCCTCCCCGCACGGGCCTCCGCTCCGCGCGAGCAGGCGGGCGTCCCGGTCGTCGTACGACGTACGAGGAGGACGGTCGGGCGGCGGTCCGGGTCCGCGAGACATCCGGGTCTCGGAGACCCCGGCCGTTCCGGCCCGTGGCGCGTGAGCACGGACTGTCGTCGGAGTCCATACGGACCGCTTCCGCCGGTCGCCGGGTTGCACCCCGGGCGCATGGCCCCGCGGTGTACGTGTTCGACGCGCTCCGGCGTCTGAGCCCACTCCACCCCAGACGGAAGGCCGTGAACTACGTCACAGCTTCATGGGCGGTGCACGTCTGCCGCCCGCGTCTTCGCCATGCCAACGGACCGCCCCTGCCGACCGATCCGAGGGCGTCCCGCCGCAGGGCCGGGCGGAGCGCCGCCCCGGATCGCCCCAAGGCGACTTAGGTCACCCTTCCCTGCCGCCGCGGGTGCCGGTCATGATGGCGGGGTTCCCTCAACACATCGGAAGTATCGCCATGAACCAGGACAACGCGACCGGCCTCATCCCTTTCACGATCGACCTGACCATCGAGGAAGCCCGGCGACGGGCCGAGGTCGTGGCCGCGCTCGGGCCCGACTGGGACCCGGTAGCCGTCCTGCGCTGCGAGGACGAAGCGTACGCCCTCCTCTACTCGGGGCTGGACCCCGAGCAGCAGCGCACCTACGACCGGCTGGTGGCGGCCGGTGTCCTGCCGGGGGAGGAGCCGGGCCGTGCGCCTGCCCATTGATCCACAGGCGGACCCCGCCCGGCGGGCCTGGATCGCGTGCCCCGTTTGTGATGACGCCCGCCACTGCGGGACCTGCGCCGACCGCCGCAACTGCGGCGAGCACTGGCGCTATCTGATCTCCAACAAGGGGCCGGTCGTCCACCTTCAGTGCCCTCGCTGCACGCACATGTGGTCACTCGACACCCGGCCCGGCGCCACCCGCCCCGGCGACGGCACCCCCTGCTCCTGACGAATCGGGCCACCCCGTCCGGCCTCGCCGTCCCGTCGCCGGCGATCATTCGGCCCGGCAACGGGCGGAACGAAGGCGGGAAGAGATGAACCCGGCCCGGATTCCCGTTCATGTCGTGGACGTGTCCCACAGCCGTACCGTGTGGTCGTCGCCGGCGCTGGCGAGTAGCCCGCCGGATGGGCTGAACGCCAGTGCTTTGACGGCCTCGGTGTGACCGGTGAGCGTGCGGAATGTCCGGCGGGTGGTGATGTCCCACAACCGGACGGCGTTGTCGTCTTCACCGACCAGGGCCAGGGTCCGGCCGTTCGGGCTGAACGCCAGATGCTCGACGGGGACGGGTGGGAGCGTGACCCACCTGCCGGTGTCGGTGGTCCGCAGCGCGAGGAGGCCATCGGGAGCAAAAGCGAGGAGGCTGCCGTCCTGGTTGAACACCGTGAGGCGATTGCCGGATCCGGTGTACATCTCGGGAATCTCTTGGGCGCGTCGGTCCGGCAAGTCGAGTCGACGGATTTCCTTGCCGTCCCACACGCGGGCGTACTCGCTGCGTCCGATCACCAGGCTGTGGCCGTCGGCGGGGCTGAAAGCCATACCGCTGATGTACTCGTCAGCGTCTTCGGCGAACACGGGTAAGACATTGTGGGTGCCCGCCTCCCACTGCCACAGCCTCACCACTCCAGCGGTTTGCGCTTCCGCATCAACCACTTCGGTGCTTGTCTCCCCGCCGATGTATCCGATCGCGAGGGTGTGGCCCTTCGGGTGGAAGGCCAGCACCTCGACGCCTCCCAGTTCGGGGGTGCTCGTGAGTCGCTTGATACGACGCGGGGCACTGATGTCCCACAGTTCCACGGTGCCGTCCGCGGTGCCGATGGCGAGGACGCGGTCGCCGCCGTGGAAAGCCAGCGTGATGTCCGGGAACTCGTCGGGGGAGACCGATGACAGCTGGAAGGTGTCGTACGCCCGGCGGGTGCGCGTGTCCCACAACCGTACGGTGCCGTCCCAGCCGGCGCTGGCGAGCAGGGGGCCGCGGTGCTGGAAGGCCAGGTCCACCACGGGAGCGATGTGGTCGCTCAAAGCGGCCCTGGCCGTGTTCCTGGGCAGTGACTTGGCGACCACTGCGACCATCGTGAGGGAAGCAGCCGCCCCTGCGGACAGGATGAGGCGCCGGGAGGCGGGACCGCGCGCGGAACCGGGCGTGACACGGCCGCCTGGCGGCGGGTGAGCGGGGGGTTTGGCGGCGAGGGCCTCCTGGAGGCGGATATGCCGGAACTGGTACGCCCCGCCCGACTGGCGCAGGAGTTCCCGTTCCCGGGCGTCGGCCAGGAAGCGCATCAGCCGCCAGGGCAGTTGGCCGCGGACCGCCAGGATCATCCGGAGCACGACGAACCGGGGCCAGGCCCGGGTGAGCAGTACCAGGAGGGAGAAGACCATGGCGGGGAGGAGGACGGCCAGCCCGAGCAGGGACACGATGTTGCGGTCGAAGGCGCTGAAGACGCCGTTCCAGTGGTGCTCCCAGAGGACGGGCAGGTCGAACCTGCCGGGCCAGCCGGGCCACCCGGTGAGTGCCTGACCGATGAGGCTTCCCGTAAAGGTCCCGGCCGTCCATCCGGCGAGTCCGGTGGCGCCGATGGTCAGGCCCGCCGCCAGTGCTCCGATGAGGGAGGACCGGCGGTCCTGGGCGAGGGAGCGCAGCGGGCCCGTCTGAACGGCGCCTGTCGGAGGGGCGTCGAGCCAGCTGTGGACCGCCAGGGCGAGGCTGACGACCACCGCTACCGCGGTGCACAGCGCGAGCGTCCGGCAGTACAGCACGATGAACTCGAAGGTCCATGGCGCCATCACGGGGATCGTGACGATGCCCATCAGCACCGGTGCCCCGCAGATCAGGGTCAGGCCCACCCCTGTCCTGAACCCCCTCCGCAGTCTGGCCCAGGAACCGTGTCTCGACAGGGAGAGGCGTCCGGGCGGCCGGCCCACCGAGGCGTACCAGACGATCAGGACCAGGATCGCTACGCCGATGCCCGCGAAGGCGGTGAACGACAGGATGCCCAGCAGTACGAAACTCTCCCGAAAGGAGGGATTGGTGAGTGCGAGCGACACCGAGAGCGCGGTCGTCAGGACCGCTCCCAGACTGAGCGCGAACCCTGGTGCGGCCCATGAGGGCATCAGCCGCTGGCTCATCCGCCACCACGCCAGGTCGCGTTCCCGGTGGTCATGGAGGTATCGGGCCAGGAAGGCGAGCCAGCGCCGCGCCCGCGCCGCGTCCCACCGTCCACCCGTCCGCGCCGGGTCGGATGCGTACGCGGCGTCGACCAACCGGTTGATGAGATGGTCTTCCACCGCGTACCGGCAGTCGAACACCGTGGTGTCGAGGAGTTCCGCGGGGTCACCGCCGTGCTGGTAGACCAGTCGGGCCGAGGAGACCATCAGCGGTGTGGACAGCGCTGCGGCGACCGGGCCGTCGGGTGCCGCCCGGATGCGGTCCAGGACCGGCTCCCAGGTGACGCCGTCGGGCCAGTCGAGGTCCCGCAGGTAGGCGATGAGGTCTTCGGCGGGCACCGGGGAGACCTCGACCACCGGGGCCTGGCGCAGACGTGGAGCTCCGCCGCGGATCAGGTCCTCGTACTCCGCGGCCCGGCAGGTGACCACGATCGGGCGCTCCTGGCCGATGGCCTCGTTGATGGCCCGCACGGCGGGGCGGCGTGCTGATTCGGGAATCTCGTCGAGGCCGTCCAGGACGGGCAGCAGCAGCCCTTGCGCCAGCAGCCGGTGCGGGATCTCGGGTCGGCCGCTGTACTGCGTGGCCGCCACCGTCCGTACGATCCAGCGGTCGAGGGGCTCTCGGACCGGATCCCAGGACGAGACGGGGAGCAGCACCGGGACGGGGCCACCCGCCTCACGCGTGGTGAGCAGGCCCAGGGTGAGCAGCAGGGCGAGGACCGTCTTGCCCGCTCCCGGCTCACCCAGGACCACCAGCCGCCGGGTCGGCAGTCGCCCGTAACTGTTCGCCAGACGGTGGATCACGTCCTCGAACCTGCCGTCGAGCCGTCCGTCCAGGCGGACGCCCACGACCCGGCCCGGTGCCCCCCGGGCGACGGAGGCCGGGCTCGCGGCGACATTGCGGGCCGTCGCCGCCCACGCCAGCGGCAGCACCCGCGGGTCACGCAGCCGACGCGCCCTCGCCTCCTCCGTCAACTGCTCCGTCAGAATCCCGGCGAGGTCGTCCGCCAGCGCGGCCGGATCCGGCCGGGGAACGTCCTGCCGGAAGAAGTCGGCCAGTGCCAACGCCAACGACACCAGGCCCAGGAACAGGCCCGCCACACTGGCACGTACGTCGTTCGCGCCGGCGTCACCGGTCACCATCCACACCGCCAGGCCGACGAACACCACGGCCGCGCAGATGAGGAGGAGATTGCGGATCATCCGGCGCCGCGACCACAGAAACGAGACCCCTGTCACACCATCACAGTAGCGAGCTATGCCCCGTGCTGCGCCGGTTCATGACAACCGTACTGAAGCCCTCCGCAACGGTGGCGGAGCCGGCGCGGGGCTCGTCCGAGTGCGCGTCGGCGCGTCATGTGCCCCAGGGCCCACGTAGCCGCACACGTCCAGGGTCAGTGGAGCAGGCGGGGCCGGCGGCGCGACACCCTCGCGGTCGCGCCTTCATGAGACCTTGCCCCCGTGGCCGGGACGCCCTTCAGGCCGCATCCCGCACCACGGGCTTCGCAGTGCGCGGTGCGGTCCGCCTCCACGGTTGCGCCGAGGCGCCCGGTGTCCGGTACGGTCACAGGCAGTTGAGTCCACGTGTCCGCTCCGCATCGCGCTGAGGCCGTGGTCACCCGGACCGTGCGCCCGCGCACGACACGTTCGTCAGCGCAGGGGCGGGATGATGTCGGCGCCGTAGGCGTCGATGGTCGCTTCGCGGTTGTCGTGCATGTTGTAGACGGCGAACTGGTCGACGCCGAGCTCGTTGAGGTGGCGGAGTCTGTCGATGTGGGCTTCGGCGGGGCCGAGGAGGCAGAAACGGTCGACGATCTCGTCGGGGACGAAGTCGGCGGACGGGTTGTCGGCGCGTCCGTGGTGGCTGTAATCGTAACCGTGCCGGTCCCTGATGTACGTGGTGAGTTCGTCGGGGACCATGGCGGAGTGCTCGCCGTACCTGGCGACGAGGTCGGCGACGTGGTTGCCGACCATCCCGCCGAACCAGCGGCACTGGTCCCGGGCGTGGGCGAGGGCCTCGGGCGAGTCGTCGGCGGTGACGTACGCGGGGGCGGCGACGCAGATGGTGAGGTCGCCGGGGTCGCGGCCGGCGTCGGCGGCGGCCCGGCGGACGGCCTTGACCATCCACTCGGTGAGGACGGGGTCGGCCAGCTGGAGGATGAAGCCGTCGGCCTTCT
Source organism: Streptomyces sp. NPDC004609 (assembly GCF_042873655.1). Taxonomy (NCBI): domain Bacteria; kingdom Bacillati; phylum Actinomycetota; class Actinomycetes; order Kitasatosporales; family Streptomycetaceae; genus Streptomyces; species Streptomyces sp. NPDC004609. The sequence goes on from NZ_JBIALS010000029.1 coordinate 26,921, forward strand.
GCCCGGCGAGGGCCAGTGCCTTGGGCCCGTACGCCGCCATCCACACCGGGAGCTTCCCGTCCTTGATCCAGGGGATGCGGACCGGGTTGCCGTCGACCTCCGCCTCGCGGCCCTCCGCCAGGTCGCGGATGACTTCGATGGCCTCGCCGAGCCTCGCGAGGGTGTTGGGCCTGCGCCCGGCCACGCGCATCGCCGAGTCGCCCCGGCCGATCCCGCAGACCGTGCGGTTGCCGTACATGTCGTTGAGGGTGGCGAAGGTGGAGGCGGTGACCTCCCAGGTCCTGGTGCCCGGGTTGGTGACCATCGGGCCGACGATCAGCTTCTCCGTGTGCTCCAGGATCCGGCTGTAGATGACGAACGGCTCCTGCCACAGGACCGCCGAGTCGAAGGTCCAGCCGTAGCGGAAGCCGTTGCGCTCAGCCCGCCGCATCAGCCCGACCACTTCGGATGCGGGCGGGTCCGTCTGGAGGACGAGTCCGAATTCCATGAGCCTGCCCCTTATCCGAGGTACTGACAGGTGCCGCGCGGGACGTACTGGCCGTGTCCGGCACGCCCGGTGTACTCCCGCTGGTCGATGACGACGGCGCCGCGCGAGAGCACGGTCTCCACCCGCCCGGTGATCCGCCGGCCCTCGTAGGCGGAGTAGTCGACGTTCATGTGGTGGGTCTCGGCCGACAGGACCTGCTCGGCGCCCGGGTCGTAGATCACCACATCGGCGTCCGCACCCGGCGCGATGGTCCCCTTCTTCGGGTAGAGGCCGAACATCCGTGCCGGGGTGGCGCAGGCGATCTCGATCCAGCGGCGGCGGGTGATGTGCCCGTCCAGCACGGCCTGATGGAGGAGGTCCATGCGGTTCTCCACCCCCGGCAGACCGTTGGGGATCTTGGAGAAGTCGCCGCGGCCCAGTTCCTTCTGGCCGGAGAAGCAGAACGGGCAGTGGTCGGTGGAGACCACCTGGAGGTCGTTGGTCCGCAGGCCGCGCCAGAGAGCGGCCTGGTGCTCCCTGGGCCTCAGCGGCGTACTGCACACATACTTCGCGCCCTCGAAGTCGGGCTCGGCGAGATTGTCGGTGGACAGGAACAGATACTGCGGGCAGGTCTCGCCGAAGACATCGAGCCCCTTGTCGCGGGCGGCTGCGATCTCGGCGACGGCCTCGTCGGCGGAGACGTGCACGACGTACAGCGGCGCGCCCGCGACCCGTGCGAGCTGGATGGCCCGGTGGGTGGCCTCGGCCTCCAGCAGGACCTTGCGCACCTCGCCGTGGTGGCGCGGATCGGTGCGGCCCCCGGCGAGGGCCTGCTCCACCAGGACGTCGATCGCGATCCCGTTCTCGGCGTGCATCATGATCAGCCCGCCGTTGGACGCGGACCGTTGCATGGCCCGCAGGATCTGCCCGTCGTCGCTGTAGAAGACACCGGGGTAGGCCATGAAGAGCTTGAAGGAGGTGATGCCCTCCCCGACCAGCCGGTCCATCTCCTTGAGCGACGACTCGTGGACGTCGGAGAGGATCATGTGGAAGCCGTAGTCGACGGCGCAGTTGCCGTCCGCCTTGGCGTACCAGGCGTCCAGGCCCTCGCGCAGGGAGTGCCCGACCGTCTGCACGGCGAAGTCGACGATGGTGGTCGTGCCGCCCCAGGCCGCGGCCCTGGTCCCGGTCTCGAAGGTGTCGGAGGAGAAGGTCCCGCCGAACGGCAGCTCCATATGGGTGTGCGCGTCCACACCGCCCGGGATGACGTATCTGCCGGCCGCCTCGATGACCCGGCCCGCGGTCCAGGACGCGGCGGCGTCCGAGCCGTGCGCCGCGAGCGCGGCGATCCGGCCGTCCTCGATGAGGACGTCCGCGTGGATCTCGTCCGCCGCGGTGATGACGAGTCCGCCGCGGATCAGGGTGCGGGTGCTGCTCATGCTGGTGCGCTCCCTCTCGTACGTACGAGTCGATGCGTACGGCAGGGCCGGGCGGGCGCCCGCCCGGCCGGGGCCGTCACTGGATGCTGTACAGCGCCTGTTCGAGGATCGACGCGCCCTCTTCCGCCTCGGCGACGGTGAGCGAGAGCGGCGGGGCGATCCGCAGGGCGCTGGTGTTGTGACCGCCGCCCTTGCCGATCAGCAGCCCGCCCTCGCGGGCCGCCTCCAGCACGGCCGCCGTGGCCTCGGGGGCCGCCCGGTCGGTGCCCGGCCTGACCAGCTCGATCCCGATCATCAGTCCGCGTCCGCGCACCTCCCGTACGGCGGGCACCTGCGCGGCGATCGCCCGCAGCCGCTCGATCAGCAGCCCGCCCACGCGCCGGGCGTTGCCCTGGAGGTCGTGCTCCAGCAGATACGAGAGATTGGCGAGGCCGGCGGCCATGGTGACCGGGGAGCCGCCGAAGGTCGAGAGGGAGTGGGCGTCCAGCGAGTTCATGATCTCGGCGCGGGCGACGACCCCGCCGATGGACATGCCGTTGCCGATGCCTTTGGCGAAGGTGAGCAGATCGGGAGGGCCGTTGCCGGCGTGGGCCCCCCAGCCCCAGAAGTGCTCGCCGGTCCGTCCCCAGCCGGTCTGCACCTCGTCGGCGATCCACAGGATGCCGTGCCGGTCGAGGACTTCGCGGAAGGCGGCGTACAGCCCGTCGGGCGGTGAGGTGAACCCGCCGACGCCCTGGATGGGTTCGGCGATCAGCGCGGCGACATCGCGGGTGTGGCCGAGCAGATCCTCCAGGTCGGCGACGCACGCCTCGATGAAGCGTGTGTCGGTGAGCCCTGCGTAGGGGCCGCGGGTGCGGACGCCGCCGTGCACGTACAGCGTCTGCACCGGGGAGAGGGACGTCGGCGACCAGGCGCGGTTGCCCGTGATGGAGACGGCGGAGAAGGAGCGGCCGTGGTAGCTGTTGCGCATGGCCAGGACCTGGTTGGACCGGCGGTGCGCGGTGGCCAGCAGCAGGGCGGTGTCGACGGCCTCGGTGCCGGAGGTGGTGAAGAAGACCCGCGCGTCGGGGATCCCGGAGACGGTCGCGATCCGCTCGGCCAGCTCCACCATGGGACGGTTGAGGTAGAGCGTCGAGGAGTGGATGATCCGCCCGGCCTGCTCGCTCACCGCCTTGGTGACCTCGGGGAGCGCGTGGGCGGTCATGGTGGTGAGGATGCCGCCGAAGAAGTCGAGATAGCGGTTGCCGTCCGCGTCCCACACATGGCGGCCCTCGCCGTGGGTGATCTCGACGGGCTGCCGGTAGTAGAGCGCCATCCACTCGGGCATGACGGCCCGGTGGCGGTCGTACAGGCTGCTCACGGCCGCACCAGCCCCTCGTACGCGTCGGGCCGGCGGTCGCGGTAGAACGCCCACTGCTGGCGCACGGTCTCGATCAGCCCGAAGTCGAGGTCCCGTACGAGCAGTTCCTCCGCCGTGTCGCTGGCGACGTCGCCCACGAACTGGCCGCGGGGATCGACGAAGTAGCTCGTGCCGTAGAAGTCGTTGTCCCCGTACTCCTCCCGGCCGACGCGGTTGATGGCGGCGATGAAGTACTCGTTGGCGACGGCGGCCGCGGGCTGCTCCAGCTGCCAGAGATAGGCGGACAGACCGCGCGAGGTGGCCGACGGGTTGTAGACCAGCTGGGCCCCCTGGAGGCCGAGTTGGCGCCAGCCCTCGGGGAAGTGGCGGTCGTAGCAGATGTAGACGCCGACCTTGCCGACCGCGGTGTCGAAGACGGGCCAGCCGGCGTTGCCCGGCCTGAAGTAGTACTTCTCCCAGAAGCCCTTGACCTGGGGGATGTGGTGCTTGCGGTACTTGCCGAGATAGGTGCCGTCGGCGTCGATGACGGCGGCGGTGTTGTAGTAGAAGCCCGCGCCCTCGATCTCGAAGACGGGGACCACGATCACCATGCCGGTCTCACGGGCCAGTTCCCGCATCCGGCGGACGGTCGGCCCGTCCGGCACCGGCTCGGCCCAGCGGTAGTGCTCCGGCTCCTGGACCTGGCAGAAGTAGGGCGCGTTGAACACCTCTTGGAATCCGATGACCCGGGCACCCCGGCGCGCCGCCTCACGGGCGTGCTCCTCGTGCTTGGCAATCATCGATTCGGTGTCGCCGGTCCAGGTCGCCTGGACGAGTGCGGCGCGTACGACATTGGCCATGAGCTGCTCCTTCGGCCGGGCGTCAGCGAGCCTCTACGCACGTAGACGCGATACGTAGATGGAGAACGTAAGCCCCGTCACACACTGGGGCAAGACCATCGCCGGGAACCCGCAGTGTCGATCTTGTTTCACCCGTACGGCCCAGTCGGCCGGGTGAAGGGACGGCCCGCGACGCTCAGGGCGTGCCCGGGATCGCGCTCGTACGGACGCGATCCGGTGCGCAGGCGGCGGGACGGCCGGGGCGCCCACGGGGCCGGACGCGCCCGGCGCCTGCGGGGCGCCGATGGCGCCCCGCACGGCGGGCGGGGCGTGCCGCGTCACTCCCGGTCGGGCGACGGCGGCCCGGTACCGCTCGGGCACGCCGTGCGCGCGCCGCCGTGGGCGTGCCCGGGGACGGTGAGGGCCTCGGCGGTGTCCTCGCCGTTCACCCCCGCGCACCGAGCGTGATCGCGATGCCGGTGTGGGGGCGCTTTCCGCGCCGGACGAGGGTGGCGGGGAGGTCGACGAGCCAGAACTGCCAGCTGTACTTGCGGGCCACGAGCCGCCGGACGGCGTCCGTGCCCTCCCGGTCGAGGAGTTCCCCCGCGCCCTCCGCGCCGGGCGCGCCCTCGGCGACGCGGCCCCGCATGTCGCAGACGCTCACCAGGACCCGGCTGTTGTTGCGGAGCCGTCTGACCTTCCAGGAGTCGCTGTTGGTCCAGACGTACAGCTTTCCGCCGTCCTCGGCGAACCAGACGGGTGTCGCGACGCCCGTTCCGTCCTTCCGGAACGTGGTCACGCTGATGTATCTGGCGGCGGCGAAGTCCTCGGCGTTCACGCGGTGAGCGTACGCCGCCGGACCGGAACCGCCGTGCGGCCCCCCCGCCCGGCGGTTCAGGGTCCCTCGTACGTCCGTCTCGCGCGCGCCAGCTCCTCCAGGTGCTCCCCCGCCCACGCGCACGCCGCGTTGAGCGGTTCGAGCGCGGAGCGGCCGAGCGGGGTGAGGGCGTACTCCACGCGGGGCGGGTTCTCGTCGTGGGCGGTCCGGCTCACAAAGCCGTTGCGCTCCATGGCGCGGAGGGTCTCGGTGAGCACCTTGGGGGTGACGTGGTGCAGGGGGACCCGCAGTTCGGAGAAGCGGCGCGGGCCGTCCTCCAGACAGCGCATCACCATGCCGGTCCACTTGTCGCCGAAGCGGAAGGGCTGGAGCCGGACGGCGCAGGCGGGGTCCCCGAACAGGTCCGCGCGCAGAGGGGCCGGGGAACTCTTCATCCCTCCATCCTGCCGTACCGTCCCGGTACCTTTGCGGTAACCGGCGGGGGCCGTCCTAGCGTTCGGGCCATGAGCGACATCATCGTTTTCGGAGCAGGTGGACGAGTCGGCCGGGCGGTCCTGGCGGAGGCCGTGGCGCGTGGGCACGGGGTGACGGCGGTGGTCCGTGACCCGGCGAAGTACCCGGATCTCGGCGAGGGCCGGGCCGGGGTGGGCGTCGTGCGCGGCGACGCGACGGACGCGGAGTCGGTGGCGCGGCTCGCGCCCGGGCACCGGGCCGCGGTCAACGCGTCGGCGCGGCTGGACGTCCCGTCCGAGGAGTTCTTCGTCGGTACGGCACAAGCGCTGGTCAGCGGGTTGACCACGGCGGGTGTGGGGCGCTTTCTGGCGGTGGGGATCGCCGCCACGCTGGAGACGTCACCGGGCGTACGTTTCATGGACGCGCCGGACTTCCCGGAGCCGCACCGGGTGTTCTCGCAGGGGCACGCCGCGGAGTGGGAGGCGCTGCGGGAGACGGCCGGGGCGCTGGACTGGCTGATGGTCTGCCCGCCGGTGGAGCTGGATCCGCAGGCTCCGCGTACCGGCCGCTACCGCACGGCCGAGGGACGGATCATCGACGGCGGCGGGCACGTCTCGCACGCGGATCTGGCGATCGCCCTGCTGGACGAGATCGACAGCCCGCGCCACCGCCGGATCCAGCTGGCGGTGGCGGGCCCGGCCGCCGGGGAGGACTGAACCCGGCTCAGGCGGCGGGTTGGAGCGCGCAGTCGGTCACCAGCTCGTCCATGGACAGACCGAGGACGGCGGCGACCGCGGCGACGGTGAAGAAGGCGGGGGTGGGCGCGCGGCCGGTCTCGATCTTGCGGAGGGTCTCGGCGGAGAGTCCGGCCGCGGCGGCGACCTCCACCATGCTGCGGTCGCCACGGGCGGTACGGAGGAGCCGGCCGAGCCGCTCGCCGCGCTCGCGCTCTTCGGGGGTGAGGGGGGTGCGCACCATGCCGTTATTCTAATGCCGGTATTTGAATAACGGATCGACCGGTATAGTAATTGGCATGGTGGAGCTCAAGACGGATACCTCGATGGATGCGATGCGGGAGGCGGGCCGGGTGGTGGCCCAAGCGCTGACCGCCGCGCGGGCGGCCGCGGGCGTCGGCGTCAGCCTGCTGGAACTGGACCGGGTGGCCCGCGCGGTCCTCGACGAGGCCGGGGCGGGTTCACCGTTCCTCGGCTACCACCCGGACTGGGCGCCGGTGCCCTTCCCCGCGGTGCTGTGCGCCTCCGTGAACGACGCGATCGTGCACGGCGTCCCGGACGGCTACCGGCTCCGGGACGGCGACCTGGTGAGTCTGGACTGCGGGGCGATACGGCAGGGCTGGGTGGGCGACGCGGCCGTCAGCTTCACGGTCGGCCGCGCCCGGGCCGGGGACCTGCGTCTCATCGCCACCGCCGAGCGGGCCCTGGAGGCGGGCATCGCCGCCGCCGTGGTCGGCAACCGCATCGGCGACATCGCGCACGCCGTCGGCCGGGTGTGCCGCGCGGCGGGCTACGGACTGCCCGACGGCTACGGCGGCCACGGCGTGGGCCGCCGGATGCACGAGGACCCGGGCGTGCCGAACGAGGGGCGCCCCGGGCGCGGCATGCCCCTGCGGCACGGCATGGTGCTGGCGATCGAGCCCATGGTGATCGCGGGCGGCACCGACGGCCACTACACGGCCCGGGACGGCTGGACGGTACGGACGATCGACGGCAGCCGCGCCTCGCACGCGGAGCACACGGTGGCGATCACCGACGCGGGACCGCGGATACTGACGGCGCTCTGAGATCCCGCGCCCGGCCCGGGGCCGCGCGAACTCCCCGGCCGCCGGCGCGGACCCGCCGTTCCCGCGCCCCGGTCTCCGCCGGCACCCGAGCCCGCGGCGCCCGTTCCCCCGGCCCCGGCCGTCGTGCCCGACCCGGCGGTCGATCACCGGCCGGTGGGCGCCCCGACGAGGGCGTCCACCGGGTCCGCGTCACCGGAGAGCGCGCCCGGCGGGCCGGCGGGTGCGGCCGCCCCTCCGCGAGCGCCCCGTACCCCCCACCCGCCCGGTCACGCTCCGGGCGCCGGCGCCACCGCGGTCTGCGGGTGCTCGTCCTTGCGCCAGGTGACCGTCACCCTGAGTGTGGCGGAGCCGCCGGCTTCGGTGAGGACGCTGACCAACTGGCCGCTCTTGACCGCGACCTCGATGCCGAACTCCAGCGCGACCTCGTCGGGCGACGCGTTGCGCAGGCCCTCCCGGACGCTGCGGGTCACGGACTCCAGGGTGCGGGGAAGGTCGTCCAGCCGCCGGGACAGCGCTCCGCCGAAGCTCGTGTCCCGGGGACCCTCGTCGCCGTCCCCGACCCGGACCCACATCGTCGTTCCGTCGGGCATCTCGGCCTGGACAAGCTCGGACACGTGAGTCTCCTCGTAACAAGACGGCATTTTCTGTCGATCAGTATGGGTGGCGGGTGTGCCGAACGGTCATGCTGGGGTCCGTCAACTCACTGCGCACGGGGAGCAGTTCATGGAGAAGATCTACCTTTCGGACGTCGAGATCCACCGCCAGTCCCCCATCGCCAGGGCCGAGGACCTGCGGGCCAGGGTGCTCTTCCACGTCCTGCTCTCGGACGTCCTGCTGATCGGGGACTCGCAGTGCCTCAACACCCCCCTGTTCCGGGCGCTGGTGTCGCCGGACGAGGGGGACGCGTCCGTACGGTCGGACCTGGGGCAGCTGCTGGACGGCGGGCGCATCCGGGTGGCGCGCAGGGACGGTCAGCCGCTGCCCGAGGTGCGGGCCTCACAGGTGGCGCGCGGGGTGGAGCACGCGCCGAGCGAGGCGTACGCGCGGGAGACGGAGCGACGGACGGCGGCGCACGCCGTCGCCTACGACCTGGGGTCGGTGGCCGCCGCGTTCAAGTCGGGGGTGCTGCGGCTGATGGACGGGCAGGTACGGACGGCCGAGGGGGAGACCCGCGCCACCCTGGAGGCCGCGCGGGAGTTCATGGCGGGCCAGGAGCCCCTGTTCTACAAAGGCATCAGGGACTGGGCCGACAGCTACCAGGCGGCGTCCGGCCACCGGAGCACGGAGGTGGTGCTCGCGCTGGGGGCGGTCGACCGGGCCGCCGGGGAGGCGTACCGGCAGGCGCTGCCCACCGTGCTGGGCGCGGGCACGGCGGCGCCCCGCAGTACGCGGACGCAGGCCACCGCCCCCACGAACCGGACGCTGCTGGAGCGGGCCGGGCTGCCCGCGGGGATGCTCGACGGGTTTCTGCTCGGCCGGCTGCCCGTGGAGGTGCTTCTGGAGGCGACCGAGCAGGCGTCCCGCAGGGCCGTCGTCCAGGAGTTCGCGCTGCTGCGCCGCGGGGACTCGCCCGACCCGGCCCGGCTGGCGGAGGCGATGACGGAGTTCAGCGCCTGGATGCAGGAGGCGTTCGCCCGTGCCTTCGGGGACACGGACGAGCGGGCGAGGGCCGTTCTGGAGGGGCGGCGGAATCTGATGCGCTTCGGTATCTCCGAGGACTCCGTGACGGGGGCGCTCGGCGCCGGGCTCGATGTGCCGGCCGCGCTGCGGAACGGCGACGGGGACGGGGACACCTTCCTCGATCTGCGGGTCGTGGACCGCAGCGTCCCGGCCGCGGACGGCGCGGCCGGGATCGAGGAGCTGGAGGGCAGACAGCTCAGACAGCGGGTGATCACCGGGTCATACGGCGGCTGAGCCCTGGGCGAGCGCGAGGGCGGCGAGGGTGACACCGCAGGTGACCGCGCCCTTGCGGAGCCAGGTCAGCACCTCGTCGGGGGAGGCCCACACCGGCTCGGTGACCGATTCCATCGGGTCCGAAGTGGCGGCGGCCGGGGGTCCGTCGGCGACCCGGGCGGCGAACACATGGACCCTGGACTCGATGAGGCCGGTCTCCGCGTGGATCACGCCCAGGGGGCGCAGCTGCCCTTCGCACGCGTAGCCGGTCTCCTCGCGCATCTCCCGCTCGGCGGCGCGGGCCGGCGCCTCGCCCGGCTCGCAGCCGCCGCGCGGGAATTCCAGGGAGACCTCGCCGATGGGGTAGCGGTAGGTCGGCACAAAGGCGTAGCCCCGGGGTCCGGTGGGGACGACGACGACCCCCTCCTGGGCCCACTGCCAGCGCAGATAGCGGCCCGCAGTGCCGGAGGGCGACTCCACCTCGTCGTCGTACAGCGTGCCGAAGCGGTTGCCGAACACCTTGACGGCCCGCCGGCGCCTGATGGGGGCGGGCACGGCGTGTTCTGACATGGCGTCACCCATGCGGGAGCGCTCCTCTCACCTGCAGAGGCCGTCGGTCGCGGCCTGCATCTCCAGCCAGGATGAGCGTTCATGTGCGAATCCGTCGAGTTCGGCGCTCAGTTGTGTCAGTACGGACAGTGCTGTCGCCTGCTGGTCGCGCAGCCGTGGTGAGGTGCTCAGGGGCAGAGCGGCGCGCCGGTGGACCGCTTCCCTCAGGGTGAGATACGCCTCGGTGAGGCGGCCCGCCCTGATGAGTCCGACGCCGTGGCGCTGGAGGGTGTCGGGCAGCCGGGCGAGATAGCGGCCCGGCCTGCGTTCGGCCAGCTCGCGCAGCAGCTCCACCGCTTCGGCACCGGAGGTGAGGGCCTCGTCCGGCAGCCCGGTGCGGTGGCGGCACTCGGCGAGGACTTCGAGGCACGTCAGCAGGACGTCCTCCTGGCGCTCGCCCGGGGGCACCTGCGCACAGCGCATGACGCCCTCGGCGGCATCGGCCGCGGCGCCGTTGACCTGACCGTCGATCAGCCGCAGCAGGGCCAGGGTGCTGAGGGCCCCTGCGGTCTCCATCGGATGGCCGTCGGTGACCTGCCGGTAGAGGGAGACGGCCTCGACGGCGAGTTCGAGGGCGGCCTCGGTCTCGCCGGCACGGTGGCGCAGCAGGCTGAGATTGTGCAGCGCCGCCGCGTAGTGCGGCCGGTGCCTCTCGGCGTACCGGACCAGATCGCGGCTGAGCAGAACGGCTTCGTCGGCCGCGCTCAGCGCTTCGGGGCCGCGCCCGCACTCCTCCAGGCGGAGGCTGTGGCGCAGCAGCCGGCGCAGCCGGACGAGACGGTTGTCCTCGGTGACGGTGTCGTCGGGCAGCGCGAGCAGCCGTGCGAGGACGAGGGCGGAGACCGAGGACAGACTGGAGGGGTAGCCGGGCAGTTCGTCCTCGATCCGGTGGAGCAGCCCGGTGTCGCAGTCCGCCAGCAGGGGCCGCATCAGCTCGGCGAGCGGTTCCGCGTGCGGTACCCGCGCCCCGGTGGCGGTCAGGGCGGGCAGGAGTTCCGGGTTCTCCCGCAGGACGTCCTCCAGCGCCTCGTCGAGGATCCGGTGCGCGGGGTGCTCGGCGACGCGGCCCACGGCGGTGCAGCCCCGGGCGCGGGCCAGGACGTCGAGGGTGTCCAGCACGGCCGCCGTACGCTCGTCGGACCCCGCGCCGGTCGCGGCCCCGGATCCCGTACGGTCGCCGGACCCGCTCTCCGTACGGTCGGCGCGCAGGTCCCCCGTGTCCAGTACGGCCCGGAGGTAGGCGACCTCGTCACCGCTGCTCTCGGGCTGCCGGAACACCCGCCGTACGAGGATCTCGCCGATCCGGTCGGGCTCCAGCGGGGCCACCCGGTCCCCGTCCGAGGGGTACAGCTCGCGGAAGCAGGCGTACAGAGCGGGGGTGTTGAGCGCGGGCTGCCCGGGGAAGGCCGCCTCGCGCACCCGCGCGAGCAGCCGGGTGAGCGGGCGGCGCCCGCGCCGCTGGGCGAGGGTGGGAACGAGCAGGATGCCCTGGGCGAGCCCCCGCCCGGCGCGGCCCGCGAAGGGTCCGCCGCCGAGCCGGTCCTCCAGCAGGGCGTGCCAGCCCCTGATCTCGTGGCTGCAGATCCGGTCGAGCGGATCGTCGCTCTCGTCCCAGGTGTCGCCCTGGCGCAGGGTCAGTACGGCGTCGAGCGCCGTCGCCAGCACTCCGAGCAGCGAGTCCTGCTCCCGGGCCCGGCGGGCGAGCGAGGCCGGCCGGGACACCCCGGCGCAGTCCAGCAGCCGGGAGAACGCGTCGAACGCCTCCGTGGCCAGCGCCCCGGGCTCCTTGCCGGGGATGCGGCCGGGGAGCCCGCGCACACTGGCGCCGCGCAGCGCGGTGTCCTCGATGTGCCGTTCCTCCAGCTCTTCACGGAGCGCGGACCACAGGGGCTCCTCGGAGCGGGCGAGGAGCAGGACGCGCAGGGTGTACGCGGCCGGGGGCCGGTTGCGGTGGACGTGGGCCAGCAGGGCGCTGATGTCGCCGAGGCGTGCCTGGGCGTAGTCGAAGACGACGAGGACCGGGAATCCGGTGGCGAGGGTGTCGGTGAGGGTCTCCAGCCAGCGGGCGCGGTCGAGCGGGTCCTTGAAGGTGTCCCGGGCGGCGAATCCGGCGATCCAGCCGTCGTTGCGCAGTTCACGGCCGAGTTCGGCACTCAGCCGGGTCTTGCCGGATCCCCCCGGCGCGTACAGCAGCCGGAGCAGTTGGCCGGGGGCCTCACGGCACCACCGGTGCAGCTCGCCCAGCTCCGGGCGCTCGACGAACGGCATCGCGCCGAGCGAGAGCATCCGGGCCGGGGTGGTGTGTGCCGCGGTGCCGCCGGCGGGGTCGGGGCCGAAGAGTTCGCTCTGGCGCCGGGCGCGGTCGCCGGCGGTGTCGAACCAGACCGTGCCGGGCCCGTGGGCCCGGTGGTTGCGCTCCAGGAGCCCCGGTGAGCACTCCTCCAGCGCCTCGACGGGGATGAGCCAGCCGCCGAGGGTGCCCTTCTCACTGCGGGACGCCTTGAGGATGCCGCAGACGCGGCCCGTCGCGGTGTTGAGCACGGGTCCGCCGCTGAAGCCCTGCACGACCTGGTCCCCCTGGAGGCGCACATAGCGGCCGCTGCGCCCGGCGACCTGGAGGCGCAGGGTGTCGGGCTGGACCCCGGGCTCCAGGGTGTGGCCGCTGAAGCCGTGCACGGAGACGGACGCCGACTGGAGGGGGGCCGCGCGGTCGAGCCACACCCCGGCCGCCCCGTCCACCGGTTCGCTCAGCCGCAGTTCCGCGAGGTCCGGGTAGCCGTGGATGCCGCCCGCGCCCCGCGTCGGCGGTGCCATGCGCACCACTTCGGCGGTGACGGGCACCCCCTCGACGGCGGCGGTGAGGTCCCGGCGTCCCGCGACGACATGGGCGCAGGTGAGCACGGTGTCCGGGGCGGCCAGGAAGCCGGTGCCGCAGAACACTCCGGCGGCGTGGATCCCGACGACATGGCGTTCCGTCAGGATCCGCAGCCGCTCCAGCGTTTCGTCACCGGTCTTGCCGGACCCCGTCATGCGCTCCCCCGTCTGCGGACGTGGGCTCATTCTCCCGCAGGAACTGCCGCGCCAGCGAGTCGCCGAGGGTCACGGCCGCGCTGTGGCTCTCGATCGGCGACACCCTGGAGTTCTTGAACAGGATGTAGGTGACGTCGGAGGCGACTCCGCCGGAGACGGGGTGGGGGTTGACGCCGAGCGACTCGGCCATGGCGTAGGACGCCTCGCCGATGATCTCGCTGGGGCCGGTGTCACCGACGACTCCGTAGCGGACCTTGCCGTCGTGGACGACGGCGACGACACCGCCGCCCCTGATGCCGGACGCGGGGTACCTCCAGATGCCGCTGGGGCTCGGGACGACGATGTACGGCAGCTTCTCGGAGTTCAGCGGTTTGCCGCTGGACTGGTGGAACGCGGTATCGGGGAGGAACCAGGGGTCGGATTTCCTGTTGCACTTGCCGGTGACCTGGCCGTCGCAGGCGATGTCCATGTCGGCCTTCCAGAAGACGGCACCGTTCATGCCGCAGACCGGCACGTTCGCCGCGCTCCCGGCGTCCTTGCGGTACGTACCGGCGGAGATCTGGGTGCAGCCCTTGACCCTGGCCAGCAGTTCGGCGGCGCCGACCGTTCCTTCCACGGGTTCACCGGCTCCGGGTGTCACCACGTCATGGGTGGCGGGGCTCGCCGTGGCGGGCAGTGCGGCGGCGAGAAGGGCTGCGCCGGAGGCGGCGGCGAGGGCGAGCATACGAGAGTGCATGGAGGTTCGCCTTTCTGTGCGGATTCCGCGCGGAAAAGCGTCCTTACCCCCTCCCCCGAACAACCGATCCCCCCTGATGAGGGTGCGGGACCGGGCCCCCGGCCGAACGGGGACGGCCCGCCCGGCAGTTGATGCCGCACGGGCCGCCGCCGCACAGGGGGCCGAACGGGGTACGGGCGTACGGGGATCCGCGCGGTTCCTGCGGCGGCGCGGACCCCCTTTGTGCCCGGCGTGATCCGCAGGCCGGCACGGACCGGTGGCGGACCTGCGCGGTCCGGCGGACCGGCCGCGGGGCGGGTCGTGGCGGTCGTACCGTCCGGCGCGGTTCGCCCCGGGGCCGGAGCGGCTGATGCGACGTCAGGGAGCCGTGCCGACGGGGCGGACGACCATCGCCGAGCCGCCTCCCCTGCGGACCTTCTCGGCCGCCGCGAGCCACCGCCCGTCGGGCAGCCGTTCGATGCCGGTGGCCGCGCCGATCTCCGGGTTCCGGCGGAATCCGTGGCCGATCCGCTCCAGTTCGGCGCGCAGCGGACTGTTCCACAGCTCCGGCTCCAGCTCCGTCGTCGCCTGGTTGCGCTGGCTGGCGCGCGGCGCGGCGATCGCCTCCACCAGCGGCAGGCCCCGGTCCAGACGGCCCGTCAGCGACTGGATCACGGTGGTGATGATGGTCGCGCCGCCCGGCGAGCCCAGGGCGAGCACCGGGCGGCCGTGGTCGAGGACGATTGTGGGAGACATGGAGGAGCGGGGGCGCTTGCCGGGGCCCGGCAGATTCGGGTCGTGGACCCCCTCCCTCGCCGGGGCGAAGGAGAAGTCGGTGAGTTCGTTGTTGAGGAGGAAGCCCCGGCCCGGCACCGTGATGCCGCTGCCGCCGGTCGACTCGATCGTCAGCGTGTAGGCGACGACGTTGCCCCACTTGTCGGCGGCCGTCAGATGGGTGGTGTTCTCCCCCTCGTACGTCGTGGGTGCGGCCGCTCCCGAGGTGCCGCAGGCCCGGGGATCTCGTGGGTCACCGGGCGCGAGCGGGCTCGTGAGCACCGCGTCGTCCTTGATCAGGCAGGCGCGCGTGTCGGCGAACCGCTGGGAGAGCAGCCCCTTCACGGGTACGTCCTCGAACGCGGGGTCGCCCACCCAGCGCCCCCGGTCCGCGAAGGCGATCCGGCTCGCCTCGATGACGCGGTGCAGATATCCCGCCGGGCCGGCCTTCGACAGATCGGTGCGCTCCAGGATGTTGAGCGCCTCGCCGACGCTTGTGCCGCCCGACGAGGACGGCGCCATCCCGTAGACGTCGAGGCCCCGGTAGGAGACCTTGACGGGCGCGCGCCGGATCGTCCGGTACTCACCGAGGTCACGGGCCGTCAGATCACCGGGCCGTACGACCCGGGTGGCGCCGTCGGCCACGGGCGGGGTGCGGACGGTCCGTACGATGTCGCGGGCGAGGGCGCCGCGGTAGAGCGTGCCGACGCCTTCGCGGGCGATCTCCCGGTAGGTACGGGCCAGGTCCGGGTTCTTGAGCACGGAGCCCACGGCGGGCGGCCGGCCGCCCGGCAGGAACAGGTCGGCGGTGTCGGGGAAGTCGGCGAAACGTGCCTGGTTGGCCTCGGTCTGGGCGCGGAAGGTCGCGTCGACCGTGAAGCCGTGGCGCGCGAGCCGCTCGGCCGGTTTCAGCAGCTGGGCGAGTGGCCGGGAGCCCCAGGCGTCGAGTGCGGCGGCCCAGGTGGCCGGGGTGCCCGGCGTACCGACGCCCAGTCCGCTGGTCTGGCCCTCCTCGAACGGGATGGGCCGCCCGTTCTCCAGGAAGAGCGAGGAGTCGGCGGAGCGCGGGGCGGTCTCCCGGCCGTCGACGGTGTGGACCGTCCGGGACGCGGCGTCGTAGAGGACGAGGTAGCCGCCGCCTCCGATGCCCGCGGAGTAGGGCTCGGTGACACCGAGCGCGGCGGCGGTGGCCACGGCGGCGTCCACGGCGTTCCCGCCGCGGCGCAGGATCTCGATCCCCGCGGCCGACGCGTCGGCGTCGACGCTTGCGATCGCACCGCCGTATCCGACGGCGACCGGGGACTTCACCGGCGGTCCGGGCGGCGGGGAGTGGGCCGGCGGGGCAGCGGCACCGATCGACATCACGGCCGCGGCGACGGCCAGGACCGAGACGTTCCGTGCGGTGGAGCGACGCATCCGTACCTCCAGTAGGCGCAAGTGGGCGCAGCGTAGTGGCACGGCGTGGGCGCCGTCAGGACCGCCCCGGACGACATGTCCGCCACCGCGGCCCTGTGCGTCCGCACATGACGGCATATGCATGGCGGTATCCGGCAGCGACCGCCCCGGGCGTACGGTCAGGGGCCCGGGTCA
Organism: Streptomyces sp. NPDC004609; assembly: GCF_042873655.1. NCBI lineage: Bacteria > Bacillati > Actinomycetota > Actinomycetes > Kitasatosporales > Streptomycetaceae > Streptomyces > Streptomyces sp. NPDC004609. Next base: position 42,707 of record NZ_JBIALS010000029.1, read on the forward strand.
CGGGTCACGGGTCACCGCACGGAGACGCACCCCGCTCACCGGCACCGGGGAGAGCGGCGACAACAAAAGCGACGACAGCGAGAGCGGCACCAAGGAGAGCGGCACCCGCGTCGCTTCTCACGCGACGCGGGCCCGCTCGGCCCCGGCAAGCCGGTCGGCCGCGCGCCGTACACGACCGCGGCAGGGCGCCGGGGGCGGCCGTCCACCACGGACCCGGAGCCGTGCCCCACCGTCCGCGGCATCCCGGCCGGCCACCGTCCCGCCGTGGTCGTCGGCACCGTCGACCCGCTCTCCATCGGGCACGTCCCGGCCCGGCGCGCAGCTGACCTTCTCCCCGTGCGCCGCGTACCGCCTTGTCGGTCGGTCCGCCGCGCCGGAAGTGATCACCGGCTGCCGCCGGGGTCCCCGTGACAGGGGGAGTTGAGCCGTGCCCCATGAACTGCTGTCCTGCCCCCTACATCCTCCCGGGCGCGGGGGGACCCCCGGGCAGCAGCGTCCCTGGTTCGGCCGGGGCGATGTCCACGGCCTCCGTCTTCGGACTGCGGCGCTGTCTCCTGGCCATCCAGTTGGCGAACCAGGAGAGCAGCATGCACATCCCGATGTAGATCGGCGAGATCACCATCACCACGGGGATGAACGGCAAATCGTAGTCGAGGTTCGACGCGATGAGCTTGCCCGCGTGGAGGAATTCCTCGTAGGTGATGAGATAGCCGAGCGAGGTGTCCTTGAGCGCGACCACCAGCTGGCTGATGATCGTGGGGAGCATGGCGCGGACTCCCTGCGGCACCAGGACATACGTCATGACCTGGGTCTTGCGCAGGCCCAGCGCGTACGCGGCCTCCCGCTGGCCCCGGTCCACCGCGTTGACGCCCGTGCGGAAGACCTCGGCGAGCACCGACCCGTTGTACAGGGTCAGCCCGGCGACGAGCGCGGGCAGCGGCTGTACCTTCAGCGCCACGAAGATGAAGAAGATCATCACCAGGACGGGCATCGCGCGGAAGAACTCCACCACCACCGTCGACACCCAGCGCACGGCCCGGTGGTCGGAGAGCCTGCCGGTGGCGAGGATCCCGCCGAGCGCCAGGGAGAGCACGGCCGCGTACGCGAACGCCTTGAGGGTGTTGCCGAGTCCCTTCAGCAACAGCTCCTGGATTCCCTTGTACTCGAAGGGACTCCACCTGGCAGCGGTGAACTGCCCGGTGTCGAACAGGAGGTACAGGATCCAGCCGATCAGCGCCAGGATGGCGAGGGTCGAGACGATCCCGTAGAGCCGGTGCCGCCGTCGGGTCCTGGGGCCGGCGATGTCGTAGAGGGCGGTGGAATCGGTCATCCGGCGACTCCGTAGCGCTTCTCCAGCACGTTGAACAGCGCACTGATGGACAGGGTGATGATCAGATAGCCCACGGCGATCCAGACGAAGGTCCAGATGATGTTGTAGCCCAGCTCGCTCAGGGTCTTGTAGGTGCCGAGCAGCTCGGTGACGCTGAACGCGCCCGCGATCGCGGAGTTCTTGGCGAGCGCGATGAGCGTGGAGCCGATCGGGGGAATGACGCTGCGGAACGCCTGCGGCAGGACGACACCGCTCAGTGTCTGCCCGAAGGTCATCCCGAGGCTGCGCGCGGCCTCGCCCTGGCCGGTGGGCACGGTGTTGATGCCGGAGCGCAGCGCCTCGCAGATGAAGGCGGAGGTGTAGCAGCCGAGCGCGAGGATGGCGAAGAGCTGGAAGGGCAGGACGACCCCGAAGCGGGGCAGCCCCAGCACCACGGCGAAGAACAGCAGGGTGAGCGGGGTGTTGCGCAGCACGGTCACCCAGACCGTGCCGAAGGCGCGGAGCGAGCCGACGGGCGCGACCCGGAAGGAGGCCATCACGAAGCCGAGGAACAGGGCGAGCAGGGAGGAGTAGAACGTCAGCTCTACGGTGCCGAGGAAGCCCTCCCAGTACAGGGAGAAGTTGTCGGTCAGTACGTACACGGCTCTCCTCAGCTCGCCGGGTAGCGGTCGATCGGGGGCGGCTGCGGTGCCGGCACTCCGGAGAGGCCGAGGGTCGCCTCGTACGCCTTCTTCCAGTTGCCGTTCTTCTCGTTGGCCTCCAGGGCGTCGTCGATGGCGAACCGCAGGGCGTTGTCACCGCGCGGGACGCCGATGCCGTACGGCTCCTCGGAGAAGGGCTTGCCGACGACCTTCAGCTCCTTCGGCGCCTTGGCCGCGTATCCGATGAGGATGGCGTCGTCGGTGGTGACGGCGTCGACCTGGTAGGTCAGCAGATTGTCGACGCAGATGGAGTAGGTGTCGTACGAGACGAGCTCGGCCTGCGGATAGTCCTGCTGGATGCGCTGGTAGGGGGTCGACCCGGAGGCCGAGCAGACCCGCTTGCCCGCGAGGTCCTGGGGGCCGTTGATGTCGTTCTCGTCCGCCCGTACCAGCAGGGACTGTCCGGCCATGTAGTACGGGCCCGCGAATCCGACGAGCTTCTTGCGGTTGTCGTTGATCGTGTACGTGCCGACGTAGTAGTCGATCTGGCCGTTCTGGAGCGCGGTCTCGCGATTGGCCGAGGCGATCGTGCGGAACCTGATCCTCGCGGGGTCGAGGCCGAGCGAGGCGGAGACCATGCGGGCGATCTCGATGTCGAAGCCGGAGTAGCGGCCGGTCGCCGGGTCCTTCTCGCCGAGATAGGGCTGGTCCTCCTTGACGCCGACGACGAAGTAGCCGCGCTTCTTCGCCGCGCGCCAGGTCGGGGAGTCGTCGAGCCGGAAGGAGGTGTCGACCTGGTACTGCGGCAGCTTGTCGGTCTGCGGGCCCTTGACGGGCGGGCTGCCTTCCTTGCCGCAGGCGACGGCGGCCAGTGCGGTGAGGATGAGCACCGCCGTCACGAGTGCGCGGAAGGCGCGCCGGGTGTGCGGGGCGCGCGGCGCGCGTCCGGTGTGCGGGGCGCGTCGGGTACGGAACATCGTCGGTCCACCCCGTCAGTGCTTGAGGATCTTGGAGAGGAAGTCCTTGGCACGGTCGCTCTCCGGGTGGGTGAAGAAGTCCTCCGGGGCCCGGTCCTCGACGATGCGGCCGTCGGCCATGAAGACGACCCGGTTGGCGGCGGAACGCGCGAAGCCCATCTCGTGGGTGACGACGACCATGGTCATCCCGTCCCGGGCGAGCTGCTGCATCACCTCCAGGACCTCGTTGATCATCTCGGGGTCGAGCGCCGAGGTGGGCTCGTCGAAGAGCATGACCTTGGGTTCCATGGCGAGGGCGCGGGCGATGGCCACGCGCTGCTGCTGGCCGCCGGAGAGCTGGGCGGGGTACTTGTCGGCCTGCGAGGCCAGTCCGACGCGTTCCAGCAGCTCGCGGGAGCGCAGGTCCGCGTCCTCCTTCCGCCGGCCCCGGACCTTGACCGGCGCGAGCGAGACATTGGCCAGCACGGTCCTGTGGGCGAAGAGGTTGAAGGACTGGAAGACCATTCCGACGTCGGCGCGGAGCCGGGCGAGGCCCTTGCCCTCCTCGGGCAGCGGTTCTCCGTCGATGGTGATGCGGCCCGACTCGATCGTCTCCAGCCTGTTCACCGTGCGGCACAGCGTCGACTTGCCCGAGCCGGAGGGGCCGATGACCACCACCACCTCCCCGCGCCCGACGGAGAGGTTGATGTCCTGGAGCACGTGCAACTGCCCGTAGTACTTGTTCACATCCCGCAGCTCGATCAACGGATCGACGACGGCCATACGCTGCCCTGCCCCACTCTCGCTGGTGTCGAGGTCAGCGCAAACTATCCACCCCAATAAGGGACTTCACGCACGACACGCATAAATGGGGCATAAGCCGTATTTATTGGCTGCCGTATCAGCGCGTGCACGGGCGTCATCAGCTCGTGTACGGGCCGGGCAGCTCGCGCAAGGGCCCGGGGGCACGCGCGCGGCGGGTCAGGCCTCCGCGGCCTCGGCGTAGACCTGGGACAGTTCGGGCGCGCCGTGGACCGCCCAGTCCAGTCCGGCCTCGACGACGCCGATCTCCCGGCCGGAGGCGAGCCGCACCACGGGATGGCCGCCCGGCCAGACGTACCAGGAAGCGCCCGGGATCGTACGGACGATCACGGTGCCCAGATACAGGCCCGCGTCATTGCCGATCCAGGGCAGCTCCTCCGGGTCGTCGCGCCAGCGCGGCGGCAGCTGGTCCAGGGCGGCCAACGAGGCCGGGGAGTCGTCCAGTTCGAGGCCGAGCCGCTCCACTCGGACACGCAGCAGCTCACACTCCGCGAAGAGTTCGGCGATGGCCGCCGCGCGCTCCGGGTCGTCCTGGGCAGCGGCACGCTCCTCCTCGGTGCCGTGCCGCTTGAGCCAGTTGTCCAAGAAAGGGATGTTCATACCAGTCAGCCTCGCATCCACCAAGCCCTGCGCACCACAGGACGCGCGCCGGGAAACGTCAGATGTCCAGATCCACCACGACCGGCGCATGGTCCGAGGCACCCTTGCCCTTGCGCTCCTCGCGGTCCACATAGCCGTCCTTGACCGCTCCGGCGAACGGTCCGTTGCCGTACACGAGGTCGATGCGCATGCCCCGGTTCTTCGGGAAGGCCAGCTGACGGTAGTCCCAATACGTGAACGGGTGGTCGTACTTGAGCGGCCGGGGCACCACGTCCGACAGGCCGGTCCCCCGCAGCGCGGCGAGCGCGGCCCGCTCGGGCTCGGTGACATGCGTACTGCCCTCGAAGACGGAGCGGTCCCACACGTCCTCGTCGGCCGGGGCGATGTTGAAGTCGCCGAGCACCGCGAACGGGCGGGCGCCGGACGCGTCCTCGCCCACCGCGGACTTCAGCGCGTCCAGCCACTTCAGCTTGTACGTGTAGTGATCATGGGTGACCTCGCGCCCGTTGGGCACGTAGACCGACCAGAGACGGACCGGGCCGCAGGTCGCGGAGATCGCGCGCGGCTCCTGTACTCCCCCGTACTCCGGACCGCCGGGCAGGCCCTTGACCACGTCCTCCAGGCCGACGCGGGAGATCAGCGCCACACCGTTCCACCTGCCGTCGGCTTGGACCGCGCACTCGTAACCGATCTCGCGCAGCTCACCGCCGGGGAACTGCTCGGCGGTGCACTTGGCCTCCTGGACGCAGAGCACATCGGTGCCGCTGCTCTCCAGCCAGGCCAGCAGGCGGGGCAGCCGGGCGGTGATCGAGTTGACGTTCCATGTGGCGATGCGCATGGGTGAAGCCTAATGCCGGGGTCCGACAGTCACGTCCGGCGGCGGGCCGACCGCCGGGTCCGGGCGACGGGTCCGGGTCGCCCGGGGCAGACGGCGGGCGCGCGGGACGCGACCGTGCGGGCGGAGGACGGACGGGCCGACGCGGGCGGTCAGACGTCGGTGCTCTGCCCCGGGTCCAGCCGCTCGTGGTCCGCGCGGCCTAGGGTGCCCAGGTGCCGGTCGTACACGGGCCGGGCCAGATCGGTGAGCAGGGCGTCGTGGATGTCGACGGTGAGGCGGGGTTTCACCTCCCGTACGTAGTCGATCACCTCGGAGATCTTGTTCCACGGCGCCTGCACGGGGACCATCAGCGTGTCCACCGCGTGACCGGGCACGGTGAGGGCGTCCCCGGGGTGGAAGAGCGAACCGTCCACCAGGAAACCGATGTTGGTGATCCGCGGGAGATCCGGGTGGATGACCGCGTGCAGTTCGCCGTGGACCTGGACGTCGAATCCCGCCGCCGTGAACGTGTCGCCGTGGCCGACGGTGTGGACACGCCCCGGGAAGGCCGCCGAGAGACTCCCGGCGACGCTCCGCAGGGTCCAGACCTCGGCCCCGGCCTCCAGGGCCGCGCGGACCCGGCCCTCGTCGTAGTGGTCGGCGTGCTCATGGGTGATCAGCACGGCGTCCGCGCCCGCTGCGGCGTCCTCCTCGCTGAACCCCCCGGGGTCCACGACCAGGGTCGCCCCGTCCTTCTCCAGCCGGACACACGAGTGCTTCTTCTTGGTGAGCCTCATGCCTCCATCCTGCTACGGCCTGGGGGTGGTCTCCTCCTGGATCACGGCGTGGGCGACGGCGAAGGCGGAGTTCGCCGCGGGGACACCGCAGTAGACGGACGTATGGATCAGGATCTCCTTGATCTCGCCGGGGGTGAGCCCGTTGCGCAGGGCGGCGCGGGTGTGGACCGCCAGCTCGTCCAGATGTCCGCCCGAGACCAGCGCGGTCAGGGTGATCACGCTGCGGGTGCGCCGGTCGAGGCCCTCGCGGCTCCAGACCTCGCCCCAGGCATAGCGGGTGACCAGGTCCTGGAAGTCGGCGGTGAACCCCTCGGCCCCGGCGGTCGCGCCGTCCACATAGGCGTCGCCGAGCACCTCCCGGCGTACCTTCATGCCCGGTTCGTACGGGTCCGGGCGGCCGGACACCACCGGTTCGGGCGCGGCGGGCGCGATCTCCGCGATCGGGGTCACCGGCGCGGAGACCGCGGGCACCGGGACGGAGACGCCCTGCTGGACCGGGATCGCGGACAGGGTGTCCTGCGGGGACCCGGCGAAGTGCCCCACCAGCAGGTCGGTGACGGCGGCCGGCTGCTCCACCGGCGCGAGATGCGACGCACCGGGCACCAGCGCGAGCCGCGCGTCCGGGATCCCGGCGACCAGCGTGCGGGCCTCGGCCGGGCCGGTCACCTGGTCCTCGGAGCCGACGAGGACGAGGGTCGGGACCCCGATACGCCCGAGCTCGGCCCGGACGTCGAAGGCCGCGAGCGCCTCACAGGCGGCGATGTAGCAGCCGGGGTCGGTCGTCCGCACCATCTGGACGGCCCACTCGACGATCGCGGGCTGGGCGGCGGCGAAGCCCCCGGTGAACCAGTTCTCCGGGGCGCTGCGGGCCATCGGTTCGAGGCCGTTCGTCCGCACGACCACCCCGCGCTGGCGGAACTCGTCGGCCGTCCCGAACCGGGGCGAGGCGGCGACCAGGGCGAGGGAGGCGACCCGGTGCGGATGGCGCAGCGCCAGGTCCATCCCGATCGCGCCACCGATGGAACAGCCCGTGTAGCCGAAGCGCTGGATTCCGAGACCGTCGAGGGTCGCGAGCAGCCGGTCGGAGAGTTCGGCGACGGCGCCGGCCGGATGGGCGGGGGCACCACCGTGGCCCGGCAGGTCGTACCGCAGGATCCGCCAGTCACGGGCCAGATCGGCGATCTGCCTGTCCCACATGTGCCACGTCGTCCCGAGCGAGGGCCCGAGGACGAGCACGGGTGCGTCGTCGGGGCCGTCGATCCGGTACTGCAGGGTCTTCGGGTGCGTCTGCGTCTCACTCACCCGCTCCACGGTAGTGACTCATGGTGTGGAGCGCGGAGGCCACCCCTCGGTCATCCCCGATCGCTTACGGTCGTACTCGATCAGGGAGTGGTGGTGGAAACGACATACACCCAGGGGCGGTCGGTTTCGGTCAGATCGACGGTGATGTGCTGGGTCGGCCGCGGCTTCTTCTGCGGATTGGTGGTCCCGAACCAGTCCCGGCGGCCCGGCGAGAAGTCCCAGCCCGCCTTCTCCGCGTCACGCGGGGCGATGGCGACCACCCCCTCCTGGAGCGCGGCCCGGCTGCTGCCGATGTCCTCCAGGAAGAGGTCGAGCCCCGCGGAGGTCGTCCTGAACTGCACGTACAGCCTGCTGGTCTTCCAGTTGCTGGTCTCGTAGTACTTGACCTTCTTGGAGTTCGGGGGGATCGGGACCTCGAAGACCCGTCGCTTCATCTGCGACGGCCACTTGCCCACCAGGCCGGTGGCCGAGGACTCGGCCGCCTTGTCCCGCCCGCTGGCGCGGCTCTGCTCGGCGGAGACCACGAGATATCCGGCCGGAATGCCGACCAGCAGCACGATGATGATCGCCGTCAGCCAGCGGCGGATGATCATGTGCCGCCGTCCTTCGGGCGGCCGGAAGCCGTCGTCGGGCGGCGCGGACTGTCGGGGCACGGTCATGACGGGGGGTTCCTGCGTGGGAGCGGGTGGAAGTGAAGTCTACGGGGAGCGCGCGAGCGAGACGGGCGCGGTTCCCGCCGTCGCTCCCGGGGAGGGCTCCCGACCGGGGTGTTCACCGGGGTCCACGCGAGCCGCTCGGGCAGGGGCGCCGGGGTGCTCCAGAGGCGGGGCGCTCCGGGGCTGAGGCGCCGGGGCGGGGCGGGGCCGCTCCGCGGCGCCGGGGCGCGGGCCGCCCGACGGGCTACGGCTCCCGGGCCGGGCGGGGGGTGGTGGAGTTGCGCAGGGCCTGGGCATAGCGCTCGTACCGCTCATGGCGTTCGACCCGGCGGCGGTTGGCGCGGCGGAAGCGGCGGGCCACCAGTCGCGCGAGATCGGCCGCGCCGACCATACCGGCCTCGGGGCCCAGCTGCGCCTTGGCGATCCTGGCCTCGGGACGGTAGCCCCGGCCCGTCAGATGCCGGCGGAAGGCGTCCCGCGCGGGCCCGATGAGCAGGTCGTCCGCCGCGCTGACCCCGCCGCCGATGACAAAGCACGACGGGTCGAGCGCGGCGGCCAGATTGGCGATACCGACGCCCAGCCACTGCCCGATGTCCTGGAACAGCTCCACGCACATGGCGTCGCCCTCGCGGGCCAGCTCCGTGATCAGCGGTCCCGTGATGTCACCGACATTGCCGCCGACCCGGTCGATCAGGCTGTGCGCGACCGGTGAGTCGGCCGCGGCCAGCTCCCGCGCCTCGCGCACCAGGGCGTTGCCGGAGCTGTACTGCTCCCAGCAGCCCCGGTTGCCACAGGGGCAGCGATGGCCCCCGGGCACGACCTGCATATGCCCGAACTCGCCCGCGACTCCGTACTTGCCCCGCTTGACCCGACCGTCCTCCAGGATCGCGCCGCCGATACCGGTACCGAGCGTGATCATGACCAGATGGTCCTCGCCCCGGCCGGCGCCGAAGCGCCACTCGGCCCAGGCGGCGGTGTTCGCGTCGTTGTCGACGAGTACGGGCACGGCGAGGCGGGCCGAGAGCGCGTCGCGCAGGGGCTCGTTGCGCCAGGCCAGATGGGGGGCGAACAGCACCTTCGAGCGGTCCGCGTCCACCCAGCCCGCCGCGCCGATGCCGACGGCGTGGACGTCGTGGCGGTCGGAGAGATCGAGGACGAGTTCGCAGATCGTGTCCTCGACGACCTTGGGACTCTTGGACTTGTCCGGTGTCTCCGTACGGACCTTCTCCAGGATGATCCCGTCGGCGTCGACGACTCCCGCCATCACCTTCGTCCCGCCGATGTCGATCCCGACGGTGGGCACGCGCGGCGCGGTCAGATGCGACCGCCGCTCGCGCGTCCCGACGGTACGCAGGACGGTTGCGCGGGCGGAGCCGCGGTGCGAGAGGTCGCGGTAGGTGCTCATGTCCCTGCGGGGTCTCGGGGTCGGGGGTAGGTGGTGGGTGGGCCCACCGGAGCCCTGATTCTGCCACTAAGGGCTGTCCCGCGATCCCTGGTGGATCAGCGCGCGGCGTCGGATGCGGTGCGTCGCAAGGCGTCGGGTCGACCTCATACCGGGCGTATCTGGGCGATTCAGTAGTGCAGCGAGATGCCGTAGCTGTCGTCGTGCGCCCGCCGGGGAGTGCGGGACAGCCCTCTCAGGGCCCGAGCGAGGAGCAACCCGAGCCACCCGCACCCGGGGCCCGGGTGCGTCCTCGGATTCCGGGCGGGCCGGGGTGGGGGGAGGCGGGGAGCGGGGCGTGCGTGCCCGTAGCGGGACGAGGGACGCGGGCTATGCGGAGCCGCCGAGCTGGCGGGGGGCCGGGGCGCGCGAGAGCTCGTGGCGGAGGTCCTCCAGCTCGCTGCCGCCCGCCATCTGGCGTGTGAGCTCGTCCAGGGTCACGGTGTCCTTCGTATGGCTTCCCGACATCGTCCCGCGCTTCAGCAGGACGAAGCGGTCGCCGACCATGTACGCGTGATGCGGGTTGTGCGTGATCAGGACGACGCCGAGCCCCGCGTCCCGCGCCGCCGCGACGTACTTCAGGACGACCCCGGACTGCTTCACCCCCAGCGCCGCCGTGGGCTCGTCCAGCACGAGGACCTTCGCGCCGAAGTACACCGCGCGGGCGATCGCGACGCACTGCCGCTCTCCGCCGGAGAGCGTTCCGATCGGCTGGTCGACATCGCGGAGGTCGATCCCCATCCGGAGCAGTTCCGCGCGCGTGGTCTCCCGCATGGTGCGGACGTCGAGGCGTCTGAAGGGCCCCGCCCCCTTCACCGGCTCGGAGCCGAGGAAGAAGTTCCGCCACACCGGCATCAGGGGGACCACCGCCAGGTCCTGGTAAACGGTGGCGATGCCCCGGTCGAGGGCCTCGCGCGGCGAGGAGAGCCCGGTCTCCTCGCCCTCGATGGAGAACCTGCCCGCATCGTGCCGGTGCAGCCCCGCGACGATTTTGATGAGCGTGGACTTGCCGGCGCCGTTGTCGCCGAGGACGCAGGTGATCTCCCCGGCGTGGACCTCCAACGAGACACCCTCCAGGGCACGGATGTTCCCGTAGTACTTGCTGACCCGGTCCAGTTCGACCAGTGCGGGCCGGTCGCTCATCGTGTCGCCTCCGACCTCTTGCGGACCCATGCGTTGAGCAGGGTGGCCAGGAGCAGCATCGCTCCCAGGAAGAACTTGAACCAGTCGGGGTTCCACTCCGCGTAGACGATCCCCTTGCTGGTCATGCCGAAGATGAACGCCCCGACCGCCGAGCCGATGGCGGAGCCGTACCCGCCGGTGATCAGACAGCCGCCGATGACCGCCGCGATGATGTACGTCAGCTCATTGCCGACGCCCTCGCCCGACTGCACCACGTCGAACGAGAACAGCAGATGCTGGCCGGAGACCCAGGCGGCGAACGCGACGCCCGTATAGAGGCCGATCTTGGTCCTGGCGACCGGAACACCGACCGCGCGCGCCGCGTCCGCGCCGCCGCCGACGGCGAAGATCCAGTTGCCGAACCGGGTACGCAGCAGGATCCAGGTCGCCAGCGCGACCAGGGCGAACCACCAGAGGATGGTCACCTTGAGGGTGACATCGCCGATGACCAGTTCGGAGGCGAAGATCTTCTTCGCCGACGCGAAGCCCGCCATGTCGCTGATGGAGTCCGTGGAGACCCGGCCGGTGATCAGCTTGGTGAAGCCGAGGTTGAGGCCGGTCAGCATCAGGAACGTACCGAGCGTGATGATGAAACTGGGCAGCTTCGTCCGGGCGAGCAGAACTCCGTTGAAGACGCCGATCGCCAGTGTGACCAGCAGGGACACCAGGACGCCGACCCAGACGTTCGCCGTCATCTGATAGCTGAACATCGAGGAGATCAGGGCGGAGCTGGTGACCAGCACACCGGCCGAGAGATCGAACTCGCCGCCGATCATCAGCAGGGCGACCGGTACGGCCATGATCCCGATCGTGGAGGCCGCGTACAGCACGGTCGAGAAGCTGGACGCCTGGAGGAAGGAGTCGGCGACGAGCGAGAAGAAGACGAAGACGGCGACGGCTCCGACGACGGAGCCCAGCTCGGGTCTGCCCATCAGCCCGCGCAGGGGCGAGGTCCGCAGCAGGCGCTCGTCGCCGCCCGTGTCACGCGTGCCGGCCGGTGGTGCGGTCGCGCTCATCGGGTCCCCCGCTTCGTGTAGTCCTCCAACCGGGCCGCGCTGTTCCTGGTGACGATCTCGGGTCCGGTGAGGACGGGCCGCCCGCCGCCGAGGACATCGTCGTTGTAGCGGTGGAGCCACAGCAGATCGACGGCCTCGTACCCCTGGAGATAGGGCTGCTGGTCGACGGCGAAGCCGAGGGTGCCGGCCTTGAGGGCAGCCGCCACCTTGGGGTTGAGGTCGAAGGTGGCGATCTCGGCCTTGCTGCGGGCGGTCTCCTTCGCCCGGACGGCCGTGTCCGCGAAGGGCGCGCCGAGGGTGACGACCGCGTCGATGGAGCGGTCGGTCTGGAGCTTGGCCTCGATGGACGCCTGGACGTCGGGCATGTTGGTGCCGTCGACGTACAGATTCTGCATCTCCCCGCCGAACGTCTTCTTCGCACCGGCGCAGCGCTGCTCATGGCCGACGTTGCCCTGCTCGTGCAGGACGCACAGGGCCTTCTTCCGGCCGCGCTCGTCCAGCTCGTCGCCCACGGCCTCACCCGCGACGGTCTCGTCCTGGCCGATGTGGGTGATCGCGCCGTAGGCCGCGGACTGCTGCGAGCCGGAGTTCACCGTGATCACGGGGATTCCGGCGGCGACCGCCTTCTTCACGGCGTCCTTCATCGCGTCCGGCTTGGCGAGGGTGACGATCAGCCCGTCGACCTTCTTGTCGATCGCGGTCTGGACGAGCTGGGCCTGCTGCTGGCCCTCGTCGCTCTTGGAGTAGAGGAAGTTGATGTTGTCCTTGGCCGCTGCCTCGGTGGCGCCCTTCTGGACGATGTCCCAGAAGGTGTCGCCCTCACCCGAGTGGGTGACCATGGCGAAGGTCCAGCGGGGCGTGCTCACCGCGGCCTTTCCGGCGGTGGTCTGGGCCTTACGGGCGTCCGCCGCGCGCTTGCCGCCGGTGCTGCTGCATCCCGCGAGAGCTGCCCCGAGCACCGTCGCCAGCAGCGCGCCCAGCACGCGTGCCCCTGTTCTTGCCCTTGCCACGCTGCCGTGCCCTTCTTGCCGTACTTCTTGATGCGGCCGGGGGCGAGAGGTCGCGCCCCGGCCGCCCAAGTATGTGTCACGGCAGGTCGGAGGGTTGGCATGGGGTGCGCGGGGCGCCTCGTACGGCACCGTCGCACACGCGTTCCCCCACACGCCGGAGCGCCGATCCTCCCGCACACCGGGCCGCTCGTGCCCGTGCCCACCGGGGCGGGGGGCTTCCGGGGCCGATGCGCAACGGGGTGCCGGATGGGCCCGGAGCGGCGGCGGTGCGCTCACCGGCGGGGGCGGCGCGCCCACGGGCAGCGCGCGCAGGGGGCAGGCGAGCTGACGGGCAGCACACGCTTACGAACAGTGCGGGTGCGCTCAGGGACAGCGCGCGCTCAGGGGCGTACGAGAAGCTGGAACTCGAAGGCGTACCGCGAGGCGCGGTAGATGTGCGAGCCGAACTCGACGGCCCGTCCGGTGTCGTCGAACGTGACGCGCTCCATCGTCAGCACCGGTGCGCCCTCCTCCTCGCCGAGGATCTCGGCCTCGCCGGCGGTGGCCGCCCGCGCGCCGACGGACTGCCGGGCGCTGTGCAGGGTGATCCCGGCGGCCCGCATCATCCGGTACAGGCCCGTGGCCTCCAGCTGTTCGGTGCCACAGGCCAGCAGTCCGGCGGGCAGCTGGTTCGCCAGGAGGGCCATGGGCTCCCCGTGGGCGTACCGCAGCCGTTCGATCGACCGGACCTCGCCGCTCTCGGCGATACCGAGGGCGGCGGCGGTCCGGGTGCCCGCCGGGTTGACGGTGTTGCGCAGGACGACCGTCGCGGGCCGCTGTCCCGCGGCCTCCAGGTCGTCGTAGAGGCTGCTCAGCTCCAGCGGGCGCTTGACCTGGGAGTGCACGACCTGGGTGCCCACCCCTCGGCGCCGCACCAGCAGGCCCTTGTCGACGAGTGACTGGATGGCCTGGCGCACGGTCGGGCGGGACAGCCCGAGCCGCCCGGCCAGCTCTATCTCGTTGCCGAGCAGGCTGCCGGGAGTGAGGGCCCCGCGCTCGATGGCCGATTCCAGCTGCTGGGACAGCTGGAAGTAGAGCGGGACCGGGCTGGTGCGGTCCACGCTCAGCTGGAGCGACAGGGACGCGTCCGTCTCTGATCTGGGCTGCTTGGGCACGGGGTGAGCGTAATCGCCTCTCATGTTGACGGGAAGTCGTGAAGTTCGGTTGTCAGGACAAAGTCTTGACAGGGTGGTCGGCCCGGCATCATTTTTGGCGCATGCGCATCGGACTCATCGGTACGGGCCGGATCGGCACCTTCCACGCGGGCGTACTCAGCCGCCACCGGGAGGTCGGCTCGCTGGTCGTGGCGGACGCCGACCCGGCGCGGGCCGCGGCCGTCGCCGAGCGGACGGGAGCGACGGCGGCGCCCAGCGCGCATGAGATCTTCGCGTGGGGCGTGGACGCCGTGGTGATCGCCTCGGCGACCGCCGCGCACGCCGAGCTGATCGGGCGCTCGGCCCGCGCCGGGCTCCCCGCGTTCTGCGAGAAGCCGATCGCGCTGGATCTGCCGGGCACGCTCGGCGCCCTGCGGGAGGTCGAGTCCGCCGGAACACTGCTCCAACTGGGTTTTATGCGCCGATTCGACGGGGGGTATCGCGTCGCCCGCGATCTGGTGCGTTCGGGGCAGCTCGGGCGGCTCCACACCGTGCGCGCGATCACCTCCGACCCGGCGCCGCCGCCCGCCGCGTATCTGCCACTCTCCGGAGGGCTCTACCGGGACTGCATGGTCCACGACTTCGACATCCTGCGCTGGGTGACCGGGCGCGAGATCGTCGAGGTGTACGCGACCGGTGCGGACGCGGGTCCGGCGATGTTCCGCGAGGCGGGTGATGTGGACACCGCGGCGGCGCTGCTGACACTGGACGACGGGACCCTCGCGACGGCGACGGCGACACGGTGCAACGGCGCCGGGTACGACGTACGCATGGAACTGGCGGGCGATCTCGACCAGGTGGCGGTGGGTCTGGACGACCGTACGCCGATCAGCTCGACGGAGCCGAAGGGGCCGCCGCCCGCGGACAAGCCGTGGCCCGGGTTCCTGGAGCGGTTCGCGCCCGCGTACGAGGCGGAGCTGGACGCGTTCGTCCGGCTGGTGCGCGGGGAGACGGAGAATCCGTGCGACGGGCGCGAGGCGCTGGCGGCACTGAGGGTCGCGGAGGCGTGCGAGCTGTCGCGGCGGGAGAGGCGTCCGGTACGGGTGGAGGAGATCGAGGTCGGCTGACCCCGCACCCGGAGCCCGTACCCCGTACCCCAGAGCCCGTACCCCGGCCCCGGCCCCGGCCCCGGTAGCCGGGCGGCCGGAGTTCGTCACCAGCGCAGCGGGAGCCTTCGTACGCCTCTGATCAGCATCCCCGGCAGCCAGTCGAGCGGGCCCGCCGACGGGTCGGGGGCCAGGTCCGGGCAGCGGGTCAGCAGGGACCTGAGGGCGATACGGGCCTCCAGGCGGGCCAGCGGGGCGCCCAGGCAGAAGTGGATGCCGTGGCCGAACGCGAGATGACCGCGGGTGTCGCGGCGGATGTCGAAGGTGTCGGGGGACGGATAGCGGGCGGGGTCGCGGTCGGCCGCCGCGAGACCGACGAGGACGATCACACCCGCCGGGATGACCACGTCGCCGACCGGGACGGGCTCCGTGGTGTACCGCACGGTCGCCGTCTCGACGGGCCCGTCGTAGCGCAGCATCTCCTCGACCGCTCCGTCGAGGAGGGAGAAGTCGGCGCGGAGATCGGCCAGTTGACCGGGGTGGGCGAGGAGTGCCCGTACGCCGTTGGAGATCAGATTCACGGTGGTCTCATGGCCCGCGATGAGCAACAGGAAGGTGAGGGCGCGCAGTTCGGCGGCCGAGAGACGGTCGTCGTCCTCGGCCCGGGTGCGGATGAGCGCGGAGAGGAGATCGCCGGAGGGGCCCTGGCAGCGCTTGTCCTCGATGAGTTCGTCGAGGTAGACGGCGAGCGCCTGGATCGCGGCACGGGACTCCTCGAACCCGGTCGGGGTCACGACCTCGTTGGACCAGGCGCGGAACGCGTCACGGTCCCCGGACGGAATGCCCAGGAGCTCGCAGATGACGATGATCGGCAGCGGGAACGCGAGGGCGTCCACCAGATCGCCGTGCCCGGCGGGAAGCATCACGTCGAGGAGTTCGTCGGTGATCTCCTGGACACGCGGAGCGAGCTGCTCCACCCGCCGCATGGTGAACTCGCGTGCGACGAGCCGCCGCAGCCTGGTGTGGTCCGGTGGGTCGACGACCAGCAGATGGGGGCCGATGACGTCCACCCCGAACATCTCCGCGCCCACCGAGGCCGCCGACTTGGACAGCCGTGGGTCGGTCAGCGCGGCCCGCGACTCCTCGTGGCCCACGATCAGCCAGAACGGCTCCCCCGGCACGCTGAACACCTCGTGGACGGGCCCCAGTTCACGCAGCGCCGCGTAGTGCGGATACGGATCGGCGTTGAAGCCCGGGTACGCACGCAGGTCGACGGCTCCCATCGGTTCAGCGTACGTCGGCCCGGCTCAGGGCTCGTCGTCCAGGAGGCCGGCGTCGTGGGCGAGGAGCGCGATCTGGACACGGTTGTTGAGGCTCAGTTTGGCGAGAATGCGGGATACATGGGTCTTCACGGTCGGAAGGCTCATAAAGAGCGCCGCGGCGATCTCCGCGTTGGACTGGCCGCGGCCGACCCCGACCGCCACCTCCCGTTCCCGTTCGGCCAGGGTGGCCAGGCGCTGCGCGGCCGTGGTTCTGCGCGGCTCGGCGGTGCCCCGCTCGTGCGCGCGGCCCGCGACGTGGCTCATCAACTGCCGGGTGACGGCGGGCGACAGGACGGGTTCGCCCGAGGCCACCCGGCGTACCGCGGCGACGATCTCGGCGGGCGGGGTGTCCTTGAGGACAAAGCCGGCGGCCCCGGCGCGCAGGGCCCTGAGCACCTGTTCGTCGGCGTGGAAGGTGGTGAGGACGACGATCTCGGGGGCGCCGGGTCTGCGGCGCAGCTCCTCGGTGGCGGTGAGCCCGTCGACCTCCGGCATCCGGATGTCCATCAGCACCACGTCGGGGGCGAGGCGTTCGACGAGCGCGGGGACCTCCGAGCCGTCCGCGCCCTCCCCCACGATCTCCAGGTCGTCGGCTCCGCCGAGCATGAAGGAGAGGCCCGCGCGCACGAGGGGATCGTCGTCGACGACGAGCAGCCGGATAGTCATGCCGCCCACGGTAGCCAGGCCCGGACACGGAAACCGCCGTCGCCGGTGACTCCGTGTTCGAGTCCGCCGCCCGCGAGCGTCGCGCGTTCGGTGAGTCCGATCAGCCCCTGGCCGGATCCGGGCACCGCCTCGATCTCGCCGTCGGGGGCCGGGTTGTCGATGCCGACGGTGAGCCCGTCGCCGGGCCGGCCGTCGACCGCGACGGTGACCTCCGTGCCCGGCGCGTGCTTACGGGCGTTGGTCAGGCCCTCCTGGGCGATGCGGTACACGGTACGGCCGATGGCGGCGGGGACGGCGGCGGGATCGCGGATGCGATTGTCGAGGGTGACCTTCATCCCGGCGTCCCGGGATTCGGCGACCAGCGCGTCCAGGGTGGCGAGGGTCGGCTGCGGGCGGTTGCCGCCGTCGCCGTCGCCCGGCGCCCGCAGGACGCCGATGATCTCGCGCAGGTCCTGGAGCGCGTCGTGCGCGCTCTCACGGATCACTCCGGCCGCCCGCGCGACTTCGGAGGGCGGCGCGTCCGGCCGGAATTCGAGGGCTCCCGCGTGGACGCTCAGCAGGGTCAGCCGGTGGGCGAGCACATCGTGCATCTCCCGCGCGATGGCCTCGCGCGCCAGGCGCTGTGCCTGCTCGGCGCGGAGTTCCGCCTCGGTCTCGGCCCGTCGCGCCCGCTCGCGCAGGGCGACGACGAGCTGCCTGCGGGCCCGTACGAGCATGCCCCAGCCGGTCACCAGCAGCAGGACGACCGCCCCGACGATGATCGAGGTCAGGGTGCTGGTGGTGGGATCGGGACGGACGAACGGCTGGATCGCGCCCAGGACGAGGGAGAGCGCGCCGACCATCGCGAGCGGCCGGAAGGGCCGGTGCACGGCGAGGCTGAACAGGCTCACCATGAGCGCGCCCGCGGAGGCCGGCGAGACGACCGTGATCACGGTCAGGACGATCGCGAGCTGGACGGGCCAGCGGCGGCGCAGCCAGATCGCACAGCAGGACGCCGCGCCCACCAACTGGTCGAAGAGGACGATCCCGTCGTTCTGGTTGATCTGGTCGCTGGCGTCGGCGGCGACCAGTCCGAGCAGCGCGGCGAAGAGAAAGGCGATGATGTCGACGACCCAGTCGCGCACGGTCCGCCGCGGTCGGCGCCCCCGGCGGCCGGACTTCCCGCCGGGGGGCCGGCCCGGCTTCCCCTCGGGCCGGCCCCCCGGCGGCGCCGGGTCGATCAGGCCCGGTTCCGCCATGGCCGAGGGCAGCAGCCAGGGGTACTCCGTACGCGTCATGTCGACAAAGTTACGCAGGCGGGATCCTTCCCGCTGCCCCTCGGAGGCCGGAAGCTACCAAAGTCGCGGGACCTGAGACTTTCGGCCCGGCGGCACATCCCGAGGGCCGACGCGCCGGTGCGGTGCGCGGGAGAAGGATCGTGGCATGAAGAAGTTGATCGAGACCACCGGCGGGCTGCTGGTGCTCGTGGGCGTGGCCGGCGTCATCCGGGAGCTGACGGGCTGGTTTCCTTTCCTGGGCTTCACGCGCTTCCTCACGGAGAACGTTGATTTCATGGAGGATCACGGCCTCTTCACCAATATCGTGATCGCCGTGGCGGGGGTCGCGGTGGTGATGGCCGCCGACGCCTGCAAATAGCCGCCGGGACAACACCTGTACGTGCCATGGGCACATGCTCCCCACCGGGGCCGGCGCGTACCCGGTGGGTGCCGTGCCGTGCGGGTGTCCGGTACTAGGGCGTGTATCGAAAGTCCCGCCTGGCCTGCGACGCCCAGCACGCACACTCGCTGCGTTGTCGGAATCACCCAAGTACGTCCAGTACGAGGGCGACCCTCCGCCTTGCGATTGCACGCACCGGACGCCGCAGGCCCCGCCCTCCGGGCGGACGGCGCTACTTTCGATACACGCCCTAGCGCGCGTACGCCGGTGCTCAGTACGAGCCGTACTCGGGGCGGCCCGCCAGTTCATAGCTGTGCACGGCCACGCCCGCGGCAGCCGGAGGCCGTACCGACCGGAGGCCCGGGGCCGCTCCGCCGGCGATCCCGGGGCGGCACCGGCCGGGCCTCACCCCCGCAGGGAGTCGTCCCGGGTGCGCAGTGCCGCCATCCCCTCCTCGGTCAGGCTGCCGAAGACCCTCAGCCGGGAGATCCCCCCGTCCGGGTGGATGTCGAGCCGGAGCTCGCTCCCCACCGCGACGGCGTCCAGCACGAAGCGATGGTTGGTGTCGGGCTGGAGCCCGGTCATGGGCAGGATCCGGACCCATTCGCCCTCCGGGCCGTCCCGCAGGGAGACCGAGGCCCAGCCCGCGCTGTTGCCCTTGAGACACGCGGTGTCGATCTCCATCGCGCGGATCCGGGACTGCCCGGCCAGCCGGTAGGAGATCCAGTCGTGGCCCGCGTCACGGCGGCGGCGGGTCTCCCAGCCCTCGTCCATCCTGCGGGAGCGGCCGGGCTGGATCGTGTGCGTGGCCGGGGAGTAGAAGCGGTCGGACGCGTCCTCCACCCGTCCGCCGTTCTCCAGCGCGACGAGGTCGAAGGTGCCGAGCGCGGCGAGCCACGCGGGATCGGGCGCCACCTCCCCGTACACCCGCAGGCGGGCGATTCCGCCGTCCGGGTGCTGGTTGACCCGCACATGGGTGAAGCTCCTGCGGACGGACACGGCGAATCCGTTCGCCGCGTGCCCGCCGACGGGCGTACGGGGGACGAGCGTCGTCCATGTCACGTCGTCCGCGAGGAGTTCCGCGGGCGACGGCGTCCCGGCGACCGCGGTCGCCTCGACGGAGACGGCGTACGGGTGGTTGCCCCGGAAGTGGGCGGTGTCGACGACGATCCCGTGGACGATCCCGGGCGCCCCCAGCCGTACGAGCGCCCAGTCGTGCTCGTCGTACAGGGGGTACGGGCGGGATGCCGAGGGCCCCCGGCGGCGTCGGGTCTCCCAGCCGTCCATGATCTTGCCCTTGTGGCCGAAACGCTCCGGGTCGAACTCCGCCGGGCCGGGCTTCAGCAGATTCTCGCGCTCGGCGAAGAACTCGTCGTTCGCGGCGATCACGGACGCGCCGAGCCGCCGGTCGGCGAGATCGGCGTGGTGGACGAAGGGGAACTCGGCGGTGCGGTAGTCGGCGTAGGGGTCGCCGCCCGGGTACGGATCGGCGGCGCCGGTGAACGAGGGGACGGCGGGAAGGACGGGGCTGGACATGTTCAGTTGTTCCTTTCGAGTAGCAGTCCGGCCGGCCCGGCCGGGAACGTGCCGTCCGCCATGACGCACCGGCCGCGCAGCCAGGTGGTACGGACGACCCCGTGCAGGGTTCTGCCCGCGTACGCCGTGACCTGGTTGCGGTGGTGGAGCCGGGCCGGATCGACGGTGAAGGCGGCGTCGGGCGCGAGCACCGCGAAGTCGGCGTCGCGTCCGGCCTCGATCGCGCCCTTGTGGCCCAGCCCGGCCAGCCGCGCGGGGGCGGCCGACATCCAGCGGACGACGTCGTCCAGGGTGTGGCCGCGCCGGCGGGCCTCGGTCCAGATCGCGGGGAGGCCGAGCTGGAGCGAGGAGATGCCGCCCCAGGCGGAGGCGAAGTCGGAGGTCTTCAGCGCGGTGGTGCAGGGCGAGTGGTCGGAGACGACGCAGTCGATGGTGCCGTCCGCGAGGCCCGCCCACAGGGCGTCCCGGTTGGCGGCCTCCCGGATCGGCGGGCAGCACTTGAACTCCGTGGCTCCGTCCGGGACTTCCTCCGCGGTGAGTGTGAGGAAGTGCGGGCAGGTCTCGGCCGTGATCCGGACGCCGTCGTCCTTGGCCGCGGCGATCAGCGGCAGCGCGTCGGCGGAGGACAGATGGAGGATGTGCACCCGTGCGTCGAGGCGCCGGGCGAGCCCGATCAACTGCTCGACGGCCCTGTTCTCGGCGTCCCGGGGCCGGGAGGCCAGGAAGTCGGCGTACTTCGGGCCCGGCCGCGGGGGCGTGAGACGGCGCGGGTCCTCGGCGTGCACGATGAGCAGTCCGCCGAAGCCCGCGATCTCGGCCATCGACCGTGCGAGCCGGTCCGGGCCCAGTTCGGGGAACTCCTCGACGCCGGACGGCGACAGGAAGCACTTGAAGCCGAAGACCCCGGCGTCGTGCAGCGCCCGCAGCTCCGGCACATTGCCGGGAACCGCGCCGCCCCAGAAGCCGGTGTCCACATGGGCCTTGTCCCTCGCCGCACGCTGCTTCGTCCGCAGATGGCCCACGGTCGTGGTGGGCGGCAGGGAGTTGAGGGGCATGTCGATCAGGGTGGTGACACCGCCGGCGGCCGCCGCGCGCGTGGCGGTCCAGAACCCCTCCCACTCGGTGCGGCCAGGGTCGTTCACATGGACATGGGTGTCGACGAGACCGGGGAGTACGGCATCGTCGCCGACGTCCTCCAGCCGGGCGCCGGCCGGGACCGCGGAGCCGTACGGCAGGACAGCGGCGATCCTGCCTCCCCGGACGGCGACCGAGGCGGCACGGGTTCCGTCGGGGGTGACCACCCGCGACGAGCGCAGGACGAGATCGACACCGCCCGAGCCGAGGCCGCCGACGTCCGTGTCACTCACGCCTGTGGCACCCGCGCCCGCGTCACTCACGCCTGTGGCACCCGCGCCCGTGCCACGCGCGTCCGTGCCCCTCACATCCGTGTCGCTCAGGTCCACATCGCCGCCCGTCCGCGTGTTCGCACATCCGACAGAATCAACGAACTGTTGAAGGAGTCTTCCCTCTGGGCGGTCGGGCCGTCAAGGGACGGAATTTCCATCAGGCGGAATGGGAATCCCGATCAGCAGAAGGTAGCGTTGTTCCACAGGTGCTCCACCCAGGTGCCGCCGCCCCGCCCGAGACGCTTCCCGACTCCGGACGGCCAGCGGACAAACACCCCCTGACCGGCGAGGACTCCGGCCGGGAGCGGTGTGCCGGGCGCCGCCGCCCGGTAGGCTGCTCCCTTGCCCGTCCGCCCGAAAGGACCGCCGCCCGTGCCGACGTCCAGTGCCGGCTCCGCCGACGCCGCCAAGACCACGACCAGCGGTGGTGTGCAGTCCCTGGAGCGCGCCTTCGATCTGCTCGAACGCATGGCCGACGCCGGGGGCGAGGTCGGGCTGAGCGAGCTGTCGGCGAGCAGCGGCCTTCCGCTGCCCACGATCCACCGGCTGATGCGCACCCTCGTCGCCTGCGGCTACGTCCGCCAGCAACCCAACCGCCGCTATGCGCTCGGCCCCCGTCTGATCCGCCTCGGCGAGTCCGCCTCCCGGCTGCTCGGCACCTGGGCCCGCCCCTGTCTCGCCCGGTTGGTCGAGGAGACGGGCGAGACGGCGAACATGGCGCTGCTCGACGGTGATGAGGTCGTGTACGTGGCACAGGTGCCGTCCAAGCACTCGATGCGGATGTTCACCGAAGTCGGACGGCGGGTCCTGCCCCACTCCACGGGTGTCGGCAAGGCCCTGCTCGCCGGCACCCCCGCGGACGAGGTACGGGCGCTGCTCGCCAGGACCGGTATGCCGGCCGCCACCGAGAAGACCATCACCACGCCCGACGGCTTCCTCGCGGCCCTGGAGGAGGTCCGGCGCACCGGTTACGCGATCGACGACAACGAGCAGGAGATCGGGGTCCGCTGTCTCGCGGTCCCGGTGCCCGACTCGCCGACCGCCGCCGCGATTTCCATCTCGGGTCCGGCGGGCCGGGTCACGGAGTCGGCCACGGAGCGGATCGTGCCCGTGCTCCAGGAGGTCGCCCGTGAGCTGTCGGCGGCGCTGGCGAACAACGGCTCGGCCACGGGCGCGGGTTGACGGTCCCGTACGGCCCGGTCCCCGGCCGCGTCCCACGGCGCGGTGCCGCCGGCGCTACGTGCTGTTCGCGGCCTCGTCGATGAGATCGGCCACGGCCTTGGGCTGCGAGGCCAGCGACGCATGACTGGCATCGAGTTCGACGATCTTGCGCGGGGACATCCGCCGGGCCATCCGTCGCTCGTTGTCGGGGTGGATCATCCGGTCGTTCGTCGACACCTGGTACCACACCGGCTTCTTCCGCCACGCGGGGTCCGTCACCTCGTCCCCGAAGGTCGAGGCGAGAGGGGCCTTCTGCGTGACGGCCATGACCAGCGCCTCGTCGGCGGACAGGTCCTGGCCGAAGCTCTCGCGGAACTTATCCTGTTTGATCCAGAGATAGCCGTCGGAGTCGGGGACGATGTTCTCGACTGCGGCCGGCGGGAGTTCCTGGCTGATTCCGCCCGGACTCTCCCCGGCGTCGGGCGCGAACGCGGCGATGTAGACCAGTCCGGTGACATTCGGCAGATCGCCCGCCTCGGTGATGACCGCGCCGCCGTACGAGTGGCCCACCAGCAGCACCGGGCCGTCCACCTGCTTGACCATTTTCCGGGTGCGCTCGGCGTCCTCGGCGAGCGAGGTGAGCGGGTTCTCCACCGCCCTCAGGGAGGTGTAGCCGCGGTCCTTCAGCTCAAGGATGGCCTTACCCCAGTGGGCTGCGCCGCCCCAGAATCCATGCACCAGGACGACGGTCGGCTTACTGGCCATGTTGGCACCTTCGTTTCGGTCTACGGCCTGTGGAACCCCCTTGGTTTCCACGCTATGACCGGCCTCTCGACCGTGCCACCGCAGGCGGCACCTGCCCGGCAGGTGACCGGCCGGGCAGGTGACCGCCGCACGGAGCGGGTATGCGGAACGCGCGGGCGGGGGCTCCGGCACACCACCCCGGAGCCCCGCCCCCGGGGCCATGGGACCCGGCACAGGACCTCCGTAAGCCGGTTCGGTGGCCGATGCGCCGAACGCCCGGGCCGATGGGCCGGACCGCCGCGCGGCGGCTCACGGCCGGTGTATCGATGCACGGCCGGCGCGGCACCTCACGGGCGACCGGCACCTCACGGGCCGGCGCGGCACTTCACGGCTGGCGCGGCACCTCACCGAACAGATCCACGGCCCTGCGCACCTGCAGCAGCGCGGGCGCGAGCGCGCTGACCGAGCCGATCGCGCCCGCGATCAGCAGCAGGGAGCGGCGCATTCTGGGGATCTCCGGGGCGCCGCCGGCCACCATCGCGGCCAGTACCGCCAGTTCGTCCTCGGCGACGTCCCGGTCGGAGAACCGTCCGGGGTGGGCCGCCAGTTCACGGCGCAGCCGTGAGACGGCGGCGTTCAGTTCCGCCGCCCTGGGGTCCTCCCCGCTCCCTGTCACCCGCGTCTGCCCCACGCTTCGCAACAAAGCTCTCCCCCTCACACACCCCCGGGACGGCTCGACGACACTCAGTCGATGCACAACCACCCAGAGTTGCGGGCAAGTTAACGCCATAGGAGGCAGTACGCGCCACTCCGCGGACCGAATTCAGGATGTCGGTTGTACGACATCCACCGCGTTGAGCCACACCGTGACATCGAGGGTGACAAACTTACTGGGGTCGGAATCAGGGGATTTGCCCTGGTAGGTAACGACGCCCACATGTCCGGAGTCGGTCAGAACGCAGAATTTCGAGCCCTTGGAGAGCACGTCGAGTTCGAGGTTCTGGGCGTACCGGGTCTCGCCGCGGCAGGTGGCGAGGTCCGGCTTCTGGCCGTTGCGCAGCAGGATGAGCCTGCCGTTCTCGACGTCGAGGCGCCCCAGGCTCCAGTCGTAGGAGACGTCGGAGTTGGAGTTGTCGTCGAGCGGCTTGAGCGGGTCGTCCCCGAAGGTGAGGTGGTAGCCGTCGACCACATTGAGGCCGGTGTACGAGGAGGGCTCCGGGTCCTGCACCGGTTCGGCGGGCTGCGAAGGCTGCTCCGACACCGAGGGATCCGGAGTGGGCCCGGACTCCGGCGTACTGTCCACCGGCTGCCGGGGGGCCTCGGAGGCCGCCACGGCGTCACCGGGCTTGCTGCTCCCCGTCTCCCCCTTGTCGTCCTTGTCCGACAGGGCCAGATACGCGCCGCCTCCCGCGAGCGCTCCGACGACCAGGGTGGCGGCGATGGCGATCGCGATGAACCGGCCGCGCTTCTTCGGGGGCGGGGTGGGCCCGGCGGGCGCGGTGGCCGCCCCGTACGGCTGCGCGGGCGCGCCGTACTGCGGGGTCGGGACCGTGGCGCCCTGGGGAACCGGCTGGGGATGCGGGTAGCCGTACGCGGAGGCCGGGGGCGGACCGAAACCGGGTGGCGGGGTCGCGGGGGCGGACACGGCGGTGGGGGTGGCGGTGACCGCCCGCGGGTCGCCCGGGGTGCCGGAGGCGGCGTCCTGCGGGGTCCCGGCGGCCTGCTCCGGGCCGGTGGCCGCGGCGGGGCTCCCGGCCTCGGGGGACGCCTGCGGGGCCGCGGACGGCGGCGGCTCGACGGGCGCCGGCGCTCCGCCGGGCGGCCCTGCGGGACCCGCCGCCGGGGCGCCGACGGGGGGCGCGGGCACCTGGGGGCCCGCGGCCGGGAGCGGCGGGGTCGCCGGCGGCGCGGGGACGTGGCCGGGAGCGGGGGCGGCCGGGGGCGCCGGTGTCACCGGCGGTGCGGGCGCGGCCTTGCGCGTACCGATCTCGGCGGCGACCACGCTCGGCAGCCACTCCTCCGGGCGGCGCAGCACCGTTTCGGCGTTGGCGCTCTGGCAGATCGTCAGCAGTTCGGCGACCGAGGGCCGCTCGTCCGGCTCCTTCGCCAGACAGCGGGTCACCAGCTCGTGGAGGGCCTCCGGTACGCCGGAGAGGTCCGGCTCCTCGTGCACGATCCGGTAGAGCACCCCGTGCGAGGTGCCCTCGCCGAAGGCGGCCCGTCCGGTGGCCGCGTATGCCGCGACCTGGCCGAGGGCGAAGATGTCGGTGGCCGGGGTGACCTGGCTGCCGGCCGCCTGCTCGGGGGCCATGAACGACGGCGTACCGATGGTGACACCGCTGCTGGTGAGCGAGGTGGCGTCGGCGGCGCGCGCGATGCCGAAGTCGATGACGCGCGGGCCGTCGGCGGCGAGCAGGACGTTCGCGGGCTTGAGGTCACGGTGGACGATGCCCGCGCCATGGATGACCTGGAGGGCCTCGGCGATGCCCGCGACCAGCAACAGCACGGTCTCGACCGGCAGTTTGCCGTGCTGGGCGACCGCGTCGGCGAGGGAGGGCCCGGGGACGTACGCCGTGGCGAGCCAGGGCTGTTCGGCGTCGGGGTCGGAGTCGATGACCGGCGCGGTGTACAGGCCCTGCACCCGCTGCGCGGCGTGCACCTCCTGGGCGAACCGGCGGCGGAACTCCGCGTCCTGCCCGAAGTCGGGCCGGATCACCTTGATGGCGACGGGCCGGCCGCCCGGTGTGTACGACAGATAGACCTTGCCCATACCGCCCGCGCCGAGCCGGGCGGCGAGCCGGTATCCGGCGACGTGCCGCGGATCCCCTTCACCGAGTGGCTGAAAGACCGTTCCCTGATGTGCGCGCCCACTCATCGATTTCTGTCCCCCACGGCGAACTACACGAACTGGAATGAGCACCTTACCCAAGGTCACCCGCCCCTCTCCACGCCGGACGACGGCCGCCGCGCGCACGGTCGCGGCCCGCCGCCGACGGTCCGTCAGCCACTCGCCGCTTCGCCCGGATTTGCGCTAGGGAGTCCTTATGACACACCCCATGACACCCCTGTCGAACCAGCCGTTGCCGGAGCCGCTGGGCGGACCGGTCCGGGGAGGTCCGGTGGTCGCGGGACTGCTGCTGGCCGCGGGCGGCGGACGGCGGCTCGGCGGACGGCCGAAGGCGCTGCTCCCGCACCGGGGCCGCCCGCTGATCGAGCACGCGGTCGAGGTGCTGCGCGAGGGCGGCTGCGGGCCGGTGCACGTGGTGCTGGGCGCGGAAGCCGACCAGGTGCGGGCCCGGACCGTGCTGCCGGACCTCCCCGGCTGCGTCCTGGTCGACCATCCCGGCTGGGCGGAGGGCATGGGCTCGTCGCTGCGCGCGGGCCTGGAGTCCCTCGCGGGCACGGACGCCGACGCGGCACTCGTCCTGCTGGTGGACCAGCCGGGGATCGGCGCGGCGGCGGTCTCCCGGGTCCGGGCGGCGTACGGCTCCCGTGACGCGCTGGCGGCGGCCTCGTACGAGGGGGTGCGCGGGCATCCCGTGCTCCTCGGCGCGCACCGCTGGCGGGCGGTCGCCCGGAGCGCGGCGGGCGACCGGGGCGCCCGCGCCTATCTGGCCGGGCACGCCTCGTCGCTGGTCCTGGTCGAGTGCGGCGATGTCGCGGAGCCGTACGACATCGACACGCCGGAGGACCTGGAACGGCTGGAGTGAGCCGCCCCGGGTGGCGGGCCACGGTCCGAGCGGGTGCGGGGACGGCCCCGCACCCGCGGCTGGTCGAAACGGCCCCGCACCCGCGGTGTGTCGAACCGCGGATTCTCGATATCAACAGACCTTGAACTTCCACGATGAGGAAACTAATATCCGATTCAGTCGCCCCCGCCGCCCGGGGGCCTTCGTACGCACCCGCGCACCGCCCGTCGAAGGAAGTGACAGCTCATGTCCGCACCAGCGCCCTCCCCGCTGGCCGTCGTCGCAGCCGAGCCCCTGCCCCGGCAGGAGGAGGTGCTCACCGAGGCCGCCCTCACCTTCCTGGCGGAGCTGCACCGGCGCTTCACCCCCCGCCGGGACGAGCTGCTGGCCCTCCGGGCCGAGCGGCGTGCCGAGATCGCCCGTACCTCCACCCTGGACTTCCTGCCGGAGACGGCCGCGATCCGCGAGGACGACTCCTGGCGGGTCGCCCCCGCTCCCCGGGCGCTGGAGGACCGCCGGGTGGAGATCACCGGACCCACCGACCGCAAGATGACCGTCAACGCCCTGAACTCGGGCGCGCGGGTCTGGCTCGCCGACTTCGAGGACGCCTCCGCGCCGACCTGGGAGAACGTGGTCCTCGGCCAGCTCAACCTGATCGACGCGTACGAGCGCCGGATCGACTTCACGGACGAGCGCACCGGCAAGGCGTACGCCCTGAAGCCGGACGATCTGCTGGCGACGGTCGTCACCCGCCCGCGCGGCTGGCATCTGACGGAACGCCATCTCCAGGCCCCGGACGGCGCCCCGGTCCCCGGCGCGCTGGTCGACTTCGGCCTCTACTTCTTCCACAACGCGCGGCGCCTCATCGACCTCGGCAAGGGCCCGTACTTCTACCTCCCGAAGACGGAGTCCCACCTGGAGGCACGTCTCTGGAACGACATCTTCGTGTTCTCCCAGGACTACACGGGCATCCCCCGGGGCACGGTCCGCGCGACCGTCCTGATCGAGACGATCACCGCCGCCTACGAGATGGACGAGATCCTCTACGAGCTGCGCGACCACGCCTCCGGGCTGAACGCGGGCCGCTGGGACTATCTGTTCTCCATCATCAAGAACTTCCGGGACGGCGGCCAGAAGTTCGTCCTCCCCGACCGCAACGCGATCACGATGACCGCGCCCTTCATGCGCGCCTACACCGAACTCCTCGTCCGCACCTGCCACAGGCGCGGTGCCCACGCCATCGGCGGTATGGCGGCCTTCATCCCCTCCCGCCGCGACGCCGAGGTCAACAGGGTCGCCTTCGAGAAGGTCAAGGCGGACAAGGACCGCGAGGCGGCCGACGGCTTCGACGGCTCCTGGGTCGCCCACCCCGACCTCGTGCCCATCGCCATGGCCTCCTTCGACGCCGTCCTCGGCGACCGGCCCCACCAGAAGGACCGTCTGCGCGAGGACGTCTCCGTCGCGGCCGGTGACCTCATCGCCGTCGACTCCCTGCACGCCACACCCACGTACGAGGGGCTGCGCAACGCGGTCCAGGTCGGCATCCGCTACATCGAGGCATGGCTGCGGGGCCTCGGCGCGGTCGCCATCTTCCATCTGATGGAGGACGCGGCCACCGCCGAGATCTCCCGCTCCCAGATCTGGCAGTGGATCAACGCGGGCGTCGTCTTCGAGAACGGCGAGCGCGCCACCCCGGAACTCGCCCGCGAGGTCGCCGCGCGGGAACTGGAGGCCATCCGCGCCGAGCTGGGCGACGAGGCGTTCGCGGCGGGCAACTGGCGGCAGGCGCACGACCTGCTGCTGAAGGTGGCGCTCGACGAGGACTACGAGGACTTCCTGACCCTCCCCGCGTACGAGCAGCTGATCGGCTGATTCCCGCCGCTCCCCCGCGTCCGGGCCGCTTCCGGGCGCGGGGGGCTGCCATGATGCGCTCCATGAGCGGACTGCGGGTCGCCGTCGTGGGCGGCAGCATCGGGGGATGCGCGGCGGCACTCGCCGTGCACCGCGCGGGGCACCGGGACATCACCGTCTACGAGCGCACGGCGGGCGATCTCGCCGACCGGGGCGTCGGAGTCGCCGTCCACAGCACGCGCTACACGGAGCTGGAGGCGGCGGGCTATCTCGACGGCGCGATGCCCTGGGTCAGACTGACGGAGCGCCACTGGCTCGTCCGCGACGGCGACGCTCCCCTGGGCCGTCTGATCGCCTCGGACGCCTTCGCCTTCCGTACGTACAACTGGGGGCCGCTGTGGCGGGAGTTACGGGCCCGGGTGCCCGATCCGGTCGTCTTCCGCTCCGGCACCGAGGTCTCCTCCGTCGTCGAGTCGGTCTCCGGCGCCGAGGTCCGTACCCGGACGGGCTCGGCCCGCTACGACCTGGTGATCGGCGCGGACGGCTATCGCTCGGTGGTCCGTGAGACTGCCTGCCCCGGTGTACGCCCCGCCTACGCCGGCTATCTGGCGTGGCGCGGCGCCTACCCGGAGAGCCGGCTGCCGGACCCCGGCCGGTGGGAGAAGACCACGGTCGCCTACGTCGTGTTCCCCGGCGGCCATCTCGTCGTCTACCGCATCCCGGACGGCACGGGCGGTCACCGGGTCAACTGGGTCCTGTACACCGCCCCGCCCCCGGGCTCCGACAATCTGCTCTCGCTGCCCACCAGCCTGCCGCCGGGCACCCTGGGCGACCGTCTGCGCGAGCACCTGGCCCGGCTGGCCTCCCGTCGTCTGCCGCCGTTCTGGGCCGAGCTCGTCGCACTGACCACCCCCGGCGAACTGTTCGTCCAGCCGATGTACGACTTCACCGCCTCCCCGGGCACCACCCGCCGTCTGGCCCTCCTGGGTGACGCGGCCACGGTCGCCCGCCCCCACACGGGCGCGGGCGCGGTCAAGGCCCTCCAGGACGCCGCCCTGCTCGAATCCGCGCTCCGCTCCACCCCGTCCCTGCCCGAGGCCCTCGGCACCTACGACAGCGCCCGTTCCGTCATGGGCCGCACCATGGTCGACCTCGGCCGCCGCCTGGGCCGGGCCCTGGTGGAGTCGACCCCCGACTGGCCCACCCTGGACCAGCCCGCCCTGGACGCCTGGTGGAAGGGTGCGGACGGGGCGGGGGTGTTCGGGGGGAGGCGGCTGTAGCGAGGCCCGGTCAGACCACGAACCTCGTCGGATCCTCCGGCACGGTCCGAGCGCCCTCCATCGTCACCCCGGCCGCCGTCCTGGTTGCTCCGTCGGTCGGCACTCCCCGGGGCAGGCCCGTCAGCCTCCGGCCGCCCCGGGCTGACCTGCCCGGTCCCACGCTTCGAGGATCTCGGCGGGGATACGCCCGCGGGCGGGGAGGTCGTAGCCGTTGGCACGGGCCCACTCCCGGACGGCGGCGGTGGAGGCGGGCGGCCGGGCCGGGGGCTGCGGCGGTGTGCGCGGAACCGGTTGCGACGGGGTGAAACGCGTGGCCTGGTCGAGCAGGTCCTTCGGGAACTGGGGCACGGTCGTCTCACCGCTCAGCACGGCGAGGAGGAACTCGGTGACGGTCCCGTCGAAGGTGAACCAGCGGGGACCGCGGGCCTCGTTCACGGTGATGCGCCAGGCGTCGGGAGCGTCCTGCGGGTCGGTGATCCAGAAGAGACGTTCACCGTTGTCCGTACCGGCCATGGCGAAGAGACGCCGTGGGTCGTGGGGGACCGGGTGCGTGCCTCCGTCGAGGTCCCGTTGCAGTTGCGCACGCGCCCTGGCGGGCACCGGACCGGTGAGGTCGACCCATTCGGTCGCCCCATGGGGGTGGAAGACATGGATGTAGCCGGCGAAGACCCCGGGTCCGTACAGCGCCGCGAGCCGCTTGTAGTCCCCGGGAAGCCGGATGCCGAGGTGGGCTTCGGCCTCGTCCCAGTCGACGGGACGCGGGGAGGTCTCGGGCGGCGGGCAGAGCCGGGTGAGTGCGGCGAGCGCGGTCACGGGATTCCTAGAAGACGTCGCTGGAGCTGGTCGGCGTGGTCGGGGTTCAGCAGAGACGTGCCGAGACGGAAGCCGTTGTTTCCGTCGGCCTCCATCTGAATGTACTTGGGCACGGAGTCTTTCAGATCGTCCGTGTACTCCAGGTAGACGCTGTACTGGACGATCTCGCCGGGTATGTTCCGGGAGGGGTCGCCGTTCACCGCGTTGTAGATCGACTGCTCCAGGTCCCGCATGTCCGGGCTGTTCGTGGGGTCCTGGGTGATGGTGAACAGGTTGTCCAGGGTGTCGCCGGATCCGCCGAGCATGTTCGCCAGCATGTGCCCGCGGGCCTGGTTGTAGTCGGTGCCGTGCAGAAAGCCCGGCGGCCGGAGCGAGTTCCGCGCGTCCGTGCCTTCGTTGAGCATGTCCCTGGTGATCGTCGCGTGCATCTCGTAGGGACGTCCGTGCTCGTCCCTGACGAAGACGACCCGCCCTCCCCAGGTGGGGTCGGCCTCGCAGCCGGCGAGACCCAGGGGATCGGCGAGCGTGAAGGGGTTGGGAACGTAGGCGTAGTGGTTGATCGCGGGGACGAGACCCAGCGGATCGGGGGTGAGATACCGGCCGAGGTCGGGGTCGTAGTAGCGGTTGACGTTGTAGTGCAGTCCGGTCTCGGGGTCGAAGTACTGACCGGGGTAGCGCAGCGGTGTGTACGCGGTGCAGTCGCGGTTCCACTGCGTGGCTCCCCAGGCCGTGCCCCGGGCCCGCCACGCGAGAGAACCGTCACGGCCCACGAGTTCGCTGGGGCTGCCCGACAGATCGCCGACGATCGCGAAGAACCTGCGGTCGTACTCCTCCTGGGTGCCGCCTTTCCGCTGTGCGCCGGCCTCCTGTGGGCCGAGCGCCCTGTACTCGCGCTGCGCCAGCGGGCTCAGCCCCGCGTAGTCCCACACCAGCGTGGTGCCGTCCGTGTACTGCTCGGCCAGCTGTGCCCCGTCCCAGCAGTAGCCGGTGGCTTCCAGGACTCGGCCGTCCCCGTCGACGCGCTCCTTCGCGATCCGGCGGCCGAGAGCGTCGTAGAGATAGCGCCAGCGGCCATGGCCGGGAGTCTCGGCATGAGTGAGCCGGTCCTCCGCGTCCCAGGTGAAACGCCAGGTGAGGATCTTCCCGCTGAGGGTGGTGGTCCGCCGCTCGATGACACGGCCCTGGGCGTCGTACGCGTACCGGGTCCGGCCGGCGTGCGTGACGCGGCTGCCGTCGTAGCGCCGCGGGCCCGTGCTGTCCTGGCCGGGCGCCCCGGCGGGAAGGGCGCTGTGGGTCTGGTCGCCGGCGGTGTTGTAGGCGTACCGCTCCTGCCATCCTTCCGCCTGTACGACGGCGATCCTGCTCGCGGCGTCCAGGGTGTAGGTACGGCGGCCGGTGAGGCTGTCGTCCACACCGAGCGGTGAGCCGTCGGCCTGATAGGTGAAGGCCCGGTCCAGGATGTCGGCGCCCGGAGTGCCGAGGGACTGCCGTACGACACGGCCGACCGGGTCCCACTCCTGCCGGAACGTCAGCGAGTCGTCGAGCGTACGAGCGGTCTCGCGTCCCAGCGCGTCCCGGTCGAAGCGGAAGGTGTGGTCCCCCGCCGTGTAGGCGGCCAGACCTCCGTCACCGTAGGAGAGGTCGCTGGTCGCACCGGACGGAGTGCGCCGGTGCGAGCGACGGCCGAGGGCGTCGTAACCCATCGCCAGCGTACGGCCGTTGACGGACTCGGACACGACCCGGCCGGCCCTGTCCCGCACCAGGTCGATCCGGGCGTGCGCGTTGGTGATCCGGGAGACGTGACCGCTCTCGTCGTGGGTGAAGGCCGACACCGCGCCGTCGCCGTGGCGCAGTTCGACGACGCGTCCGAGCGCGTCCCGCTCGAAGGCCAGCGACTGTCCTGCGGCATTGGTACGGCGCACGATCCGGCCCAGCGCGTCGTGATCGTAGGTCAGGGTCCGGCCGTCGAAGTCCGTCTCGGAGACGAGCCGTCCGGCCGCGTTGTAGGAGTAGTGCCACTCCAGGCCCTCCGCGTTGGTGACCTTGGTCAGGCGCAACTCGGTGTCGTAGGTGAACGCGTAGTCACCGCCGCCGGTCCGGGTTCCCGAGCGGCGGTCGAAGTGGGTGGCCGTGTGGGTGCTGGTGCGGCCCATGCGGTCGGTGCGGCCGAGGAGGTTCCCCTCACCGTCCCAGGTCCACTCCTCCCGGGTGCCGTCGGCCGGCTCACGCCACAGGGGTTTGCCCTCCAGGGACCAGCCCTGCCGGACCTCCGCCCCCAAGGGGTCGGTGGCACTGGTGATGCGGCCGAAGGCGTCCCGGACGATGACGGTGCTCGCGCCGCCGGGTGCGGTGATCTCCAGCGGAAGTCCGGCGGCGTCGGTCCTGATCCGGGTGACACGGCCGAGGGCGTCGCGGATGGCGGTGACATGGCCGCGCCCGTTGTACGCGTACTCCGTCCGCGCGCCGGCGGGGTCGACGGCGTTCAGCAGACGGCCCCGGTCGTCGTAGGTGTAGTGCCGCCGGGCCCCGCCGCGTTCGGTGACGCTGACCGGCAGGCGCAGATCGTTGTACGTGGCGGTGGTACGCATACCGTCGGGGGCGACGAGACCCACGAGGCTGCCGCTGCCGTCGCGTTCGAAGCGGGTGGTGCGCCCCAGGGCGTCCGTCTGGGACAGCAGCCGGTCGTGGGCGTCGTGGACGAAGCGGGTGGTGTGCCCCAGGGGGTCCGTCTCGGCAACGACCTGGAAGGCGTCGTTCACGGTGTAGACACTGGTGGCGCCGGCGGAGTCCGTGTAGCGCGTGGTCCTGCCACCGGTCTCGGGGTCCGTCTCGTAGACGAACGTGGACGACAGACAGCCTGCGGGGCCGATCGTCCGGACAACCCGTCCCGCGGTGTCGTACCCGTACCGGAAGGTCGAGCCGTTGCGGTCGGTCCAGGACGTGATTCGGGCGTCGGCGTCGTAGGTGAACCGCAGGGGGAGCCCGGAGGAGTTGACGACCGCGTCGAGGTTGCCCTGCGCGTCATAGCCGTAGGACCGCACGGTGACCGGGCCCTCGGGGGTACGCAGCGCGAGTCCGCTGACCCGGCCGTCCTCGACGGTCAGGGCGACCTCGTATCCGCCGTCGTGCACCACCCGGGCCGGGCTTCCGTCGCCGCGCCGCACGAAGGTGATGCCGTTGTGGTTGCGGTCCTCGATCTCGGTCAGCCAGTACGCGGGCGACGCGTTGTACGGGCTTCCGGTGAAGAACCGGGCGAGCCCCGAGGACGGCTCGGTGACCCGGTACGTCGTGGACGCGTTCTCCCGCCCCTCGTACACCAGGGGAAGGCGCGGACCCTCGACCGGCAGCACACCGTCCGGGTCGTCGGGCCCGGGCAGCCGGGGATAGATCAGCAGGGAACCGTCTTCGCGGGCCCAGATCGCTCCCTGTCCCCGGGGATCCGGCTCGATGCGCTCATCCAGGGTGGATGCCCAGCTCCGCCCGAACCAGCGGCCGTAGCGGTACTCCGAGAGGTGCGTGCGCCGCAGAACGAGCGGGAGGACTCCCGGGAGCGACAGATCGGTCTGGGGCAGCGTCATCTCGCCGGTCGCGATGTCGATCGGGTCGTTCTTGCAGAGCTTCTTCTCCAGCGAGATGGCGTTACGGCGGGGATCGGACTTGGCGAGGTCGAGGGAGTCCGGCTTCACGCGGGTGTCGTCGGGACCCTTGCGGTGCGACGGTCCGCTTCTGCCCGCCTGTCCGGGGTCGCCGTCCTTCCCGCCCTTGGCGCTGACCTTCTTGATGCCGTCGTCAACACCCCGGTCGGTGTCCTTGTGGATCTTCGACCCCTTGGTGATGGCGTCGGGGAGAGCCTTGCCGAGGTGGTCGCCGAGGTCGTTGTGTCCCTTGACGAGCTGTGCCGTCACCTTCTCGATGGTCGTGTCGAGTACGGCGGTCAGGGAGTCCTTGCCCTTGGCCCGGCCGTGGTGACCCTTGGCTTTGTTGATCTTGCTGCCCGCCCGGGTCTTCATCGAGACCTGGACGTTCGCGAGTTTGGTCCCGGCCTGACCGTGCGCGTCATGGTCGATGACCGGGCCGCCGCCGGGGCCCGGGCCACCGGCGGCGCCGTCCGCCGACGCGAGGTTCAGCCCGTCCTTGCCCGCCTGTACGGTCTGGTCGGGGTTGTAGCCGTCCTGGACACCGGCGGCGTTCAGCGCGGTCTGAATGGCCAGGTCGGTGACGATGTTCTCCAGCGCCGCCACCGCGGGCTCGGTGAGCGTGGCGACGATCTCCGCCACCGCCGCCTCCGCCATCTCCTTCAGGATCCGCCTGAAGGCGATACGGGTCGCCACGATCTTGCCGCCGGCGAGCAGCGTGGTGAGCCCCATGGTGACCGGAGCGAGCGCGAGGGTGATGCCCACCGTGGCGCAGAGATCGGCGAGTTCGGCGACCGCAGCGATCTTCCGCGCCACGATGATGTCCGCGACCCGGTCCAGAGCACCGGCGATGATCCTCGCCGCCGCGGCCAGATCCTTGTTCTTGCGCTGGACCTTCTTCCAGTGCCGGTCCAGCGCGGTCAGCGATTCGCTCTGTCCGCTGGAGAGCAGCCGCTGGACATGCTGATGCGCGGTGTGCCCGTCGTCGTCCGCGTCGTCCGCGAACTCCCGCAGCGCGTCCGCCATATCGCGGTACGCTTCCTCGTCGACATTGGGCCAGCCCACGCCGACGACGTCGAGCATCGTGTCCACGCCTTCGGGAATCGTGTACCCCACGACGCACCTGCCCCCGCTTCACACCCAGGCCGATGATATGAAGATCCAGCATCACATGGAGCACCCGTTCGGACGGGGTCGGGTCTCAGCCAGATCGGGGCACACCTCAGCCTTTCTCCCGTTGTCCCAGGGCGAGTTCCGCCCATACGTGCTTACCGGGCGCGTCCACGCGGGGGACGATGCCCCAGCGGTCGGCGAGCAGCGAGATGAGGTAGAGCCCTCTGCCCGATTCCTCGTCCGCGGGCGGAGGCGTACCGGGGGCCTCGGGTACGGATCCCCTCTCCGTACGGGAGTCGGCGACCTCGATACGGAGCGTTCCGGGCGTGGTGGTCACGGTGAGCCGGACATCGAAGTCCCTACCGGGCACGTGTCCGTGGCGCACCGCGTTGCTCGCCATCTCGGCGACGATGAGGGTCACCGCGTCATGCGGGTCGGAGCCTCGCGGATATCCCCAGTCGTCGAGCCTGCGCGCGACAAGCCTTCGTGCGAGCCGGGCGCCGCGCGGTGTCGACGTGAAACGCATCGAGAACTCGCGCTCCGGTGCCTGCCGTTGGCGGAATGCCTCCGTCGGGGTAATTCCTCTGTTCATGCGGAAAACCCTGGCGGTGTGTGCGTACCGTTCACCAGGAGTAACGCCATGACCGGTCAGGGCTGTACGCGCCGGGGCTCGGCGTTGTCCGCGAATCGGCCGTGACCGGACCGGCTCCCGGGGTGGTGGAGCGTCCACGGCCGACCACACACGGATGGCGGGCGGTACGGGAGGTACGTGACATGGACGATCAGCAGGAACTGTCGGAACGTGGCGAGGAGTACGAGCCCGGCTCGGGGATCCTGTACGTCTTCGGGCAGCAGTTGAAGCTCTGCCGCGTGCGAAAGGGCATGGAACGGGCAGAGCTGGGGTCGTTGACCGGGTACTCGGCCTCGACGATCGCCTCCTTCGAGCAGGGGCGCCGGATTCCGCCGGAGCGTTTTATCGACAAGGCCGATGACGTGCTGGACGCGGGCGGGGTGCTGAGGGCGAGCAAGGAGGAGGTGGCGCGGGCCAGGTATCCGGCGTTTTTCAGGGATGCGGCGAGGTTGGAGGCGCAGGCTGTTGAGTTGCATGTGTATGCGACGCAGGCGGTGCCCGGGTTGTTGCAGACGGTGGAGTACGCACGAGCGGTGTTCGAGATGTGGCGGCCACTGGTGGACGAAGAAATTGTCGAGCAACGTGTGGCGGCCCGAATGGCTCGGCAGGATGTCTACACGCGACGGCCTGTACCCCACCTCAGCTTCGTCATCGAGGAGTCCGTGCTCCACCGTCCGCTCGGTGGTGAGGATGTTTGGCGCGGCCAATTGGAACAGATCCTGCTGGTGGGGCAGAAACGCAGCGTGACAATGCAGGTCATGCCGCTGCACCGCGAGGATCACGCCGGGTTGGCCGGCCCCTTCACCTTGATCGAGGAGCGGGAAGGGCGGAGGATCGCCTACACGGAAGTTCAGGGTGACAGCCGCGTCCACACTGAACGCGGCAAGGTCCGGGGGCTGGAAGCCGCGTACGGGATTCTTCGGGCTCAAGCGCTCACTCCGGAGGAAACCTTCGCCCTGATCGAGAAGCTGCTGGGAGAGAGATGAGCTGGGAAGCGACCAAACAAGTCCCCCGAGACTTGGTCTGGTTCAAGAGCAGCTATAGCGCTGGCGATGGTGGCGAGTGCGTTGAAGTTGCTTGGCAGAAGAGCAGCTACAGCGGCGCCGAAGGTGGCCAGTGCATCGAGGTCGCGACATGCCCGACCACCGTCCACGTCCGCGACTCCAAGGACAAAGCGGGGCCGATGTTGTCGCTGGCTCCGGCCCCCTGGGCGGCCTTCGTGGAATTCGCCGCGCGAGGCTGACCGTAAGAAAACGACAGCGCCCCGGCACCGGGAAACGTTCCGGTGCCGGGCGTTTGTACGCGCCTGTACGCGAGGCTCGGTCGGCCTGCTCCGTTGGTAGCGCTGAGCCGCGAGGCAGGGCACGTGCTCGGTGGGCAGGACGTCCGCGAGGACGGTCGCGCGGGCCGCATCCCGCTTGCCCGACGGGACGGACCTCCGTCGCGGCGAACCCTTCGGGGACGCCGGCCCAGGAGGTCGGGCGAGGAGATGAGGGGCGGCCTCCGGTGGGTCACCCGGACGGTCCTCCCGTTCACTCGCGTGCTTTCCCAGGCGTGCAGGGACGGGCGGGCTCGAAAACGCTGGTGGTCGACAAGCCCTTCCCCCGGAGAAACGAGACCGCCCATGTCCGTGTCCTCATCCGTGCGCCACCCGCTTCGGCGCCGAATACCCCGTACCCCCCGTGCGTCCGGTACGTCCCGTGCGTCCCACGGCTCCTGCGTAGCGCGGGCACACCGTGATTCCCGTGGATCCCGTACGTCCCGTGCGTGCCGGGGATCCCGGACATCCGCCCTCGCTCTGGGCGTGACCGCGGCGGTGCTGGGCGCGGGGCCCGCGGTGGCGGCGGAGCGGGACGTCGCGGGAGGGGGTTCGGCGGGGGCCGGGGGGACGGGCAAGCCGACGGTGGTGCTGGTGCACGGCGCGTTCGCGGACGCGTCGGGGTGGAACAGGGTCGCCGAGCGGCTCATGAGGGACGGCTACGACGTCATCGCGCCGGCCAATCCGCTGCGGAGTCTCACCGGGGACTCCGCGTACATCGCGAGCGTGCTCAAGAGCATCGACGGGCCGATCGTGCTCGTCGGCCACTCCTACGGCGGCGCGGTGATCAGCGGTGCGGCTGCCGGGAACCCCAACGTCAAGGCGCTGGTGTTCGTCTCCGCGTTCATGCCCGACAAGGGTGAGACGCTGGGCGCCCTGGCGGCGACGTTCCCGGGCAGTGAACTCCAGCCGGCGCTCAACTCCGTTCCGTACTCGGACGGGACGACCGAGGGGACCGATCTGTACATCAAGACCGACCGGTTCCACAGCGTGTTCGCCGCGGATCTGCCCGTGTCGACGACCCGGCTGATGGCTGTGGGGCAACGGCCCATCTCCGGCGCCACCTTCGAGGAGAAGGCGGGCCCCGCCGCCTGGAAGACCATTCCCTCCTGGTTCGTGGTCGCCAAGAACGACAAGGCCATCGCCCCCGATCTGGAGCGCTTCGAGGCCAAGCGCGCCAGGTCCCGCACGGTCGAGGTCGACTCCTCGCACGCGGCGATGATGTCCCACCCGGAGGTCGTCACCCGGACGATCCGCCAGGCCGCCGACGCCACCGCGTCCGGCGCGGCGCGGGCCACCTCCCTGTCCGAGTCCGGTGCCCGCAAGCTGGCGCTCGCGGGTGCCGGTGGACTGGCGGGCGCGGCGGTGCTCACGGGCTCGGCGCTGGTGTTCGCCGGCTCCCGGTGGCGGGCCCCCCGGCGCTGACCGAAGAGGAGCGCGGGTACCGAAAGGGCGAACGCGCGGAGGCCGCGAGGGACGAGCGGTCGAGCACGATCGGATCGACCGTCGGTACCCGCTTGAGCGCCTCGGAGGCGAACCGAGCGCCAAGACAGGGCCGGACGCCGCGGTGGGCTGTCGGCGCCGGACCGGGCCGGACGCCCTGGAGGCTCCCGGGTACTCGGGTACTCGGGTACTCGGCCAAGCCGGACGCCTCGGCTGCCCGGTACTCAACCGGCCGGTGGCTGTGGTGGCCGCGGTGGTGAGCCACCCCGCCGTGAGCGGGGCCGGTCCGCTCACGGCGCTGGGGCCGTCAGCGGACCACCACCGTGCGCTGTGCGGAGAAGTCGCCCCACTTGCCGTCCGGGAGCTTGGCCCGGAGTTTCACGCTGTAGCGGGTGCCGGGCGGGTCGGTGACCGTCATCGTGTAGGTCGCCCGGCCGGCCGGCGGGGTCGCGCCCCACACGATCGTGGTGGCGAACTTCCCGTTGAGGTACAGCTCATGGGTATGGATCGGCCCGTCGGTCTTCGGCGGTGTCCACGTCAGCTCGACGGACCCCTTCCGCGCCGAGGTGGTCACCTCCGTGGGCGCCGTGCTGGGCCCCTCGCCGGGTGCGGCGGGTGTGGTCAGATCGACGGCGTTGCTGTCCGGGGACGAGTTCTCGGCGGCGTCGCGAGCCCGGACGGTGAAGGTGTAGACGGTGCCGGGACGCAGCCCGGTCACACGCGCGGTCGTCCCGGTGCCGGGGACGCTGTGGACCCGGGAGTCCTCCTGGTAGACGTCGTACGAGGTCACCGAGGTGTTGTCGGTGGACTTCTCCCAGGTGAGGGTGACCGCGCGACCGCCGTCGAGTTTCCCGCGGAGCCGTACCGGCTTCGTGGGCGCCTTCTTGTCCTCCGGCGTGGGGGCCGGGGTGGTGACGGCGGTGGCCGGGCTCGGCCGCGAGAGATTTCCGGCGGCGTCACGGGCGCGGACGGTGAAGCTGTACGCGGTCTTCGGGCTGAGGCCGCCGATGTCCACCATGTTCTTGGTGGCGGGCAGGGTCTTGACCCTGGTGCCCTTCTGGAACACCTCGTAGCCGGTGACGGCCTTGTCGTCGGTGGACCGCTCCCACATGACGTGGACGGATGTGGCGCTGCCCGCCTGGGCGGTGACGCCGGACGGTGTGGTGGGGGGCTCGGTGTCCTCGTCCTCACCGCCACACGCGGTGAGGACGAGCAGGGCGGCCACGCAGACCAACGCGGCTGGTGTGGGGGGACGTTGCACGATCGGGCCTCCGCGGGCGAGGGCAATGGTCCAGACCAATATGGCCGCAGGGGGCCCGGACAGCAAGACTCTCGCGCGGATTCGCGACGGGGCCGCCGCCCCGCGCGGCTCCGGGCGGGGCGGCGCGGCCGCACGGTGATCGGCGGGCGATGAGTTCCCGGCGCGCCGGGGGTCTGCCCTGTACGGAACCCACAGCGACCCCCTTTCCCGGCCTGCGTCCCGCCGCCGACGCCGTGGCCCGGCTGCTCGTCGGCGTCCGTGACGACCGGCTCGGCGATCCGACCCCCTGTCCCGACTACGCGGTACGGGAACTGCTCGGGCATCCCGTCGGGCTGACCACCGCCTTCCGCGACGCCGGGCGGAAGGATCTCGGGGAGACGACCGGTGTCGACCCCGGGGACGCGCTGCCGGTCCTGGAGGACGGCTGGCGGGACGTCCTGCCGCGACGACTCGACGAGACGGCTCAGGCATGGGCCGACCCCGCGGCGTGGGAGGGCGAGACCGAGGCCGGAAGTGTCGGCCTGCCCGCGGCGGTCGCGGGGCGGGTCGCGCTGAACGAGCTGGTGATCCACGGGTGGGATCTGGCCCGCGCCACGCGTCAGCGGTACGCACCCGGCGAGGCGAGCCTCCGGGGCTCGTACGCGCCACTGGAGGCGGCCGGGGACGACGACCCGATGCGGGGGACCATCTTCGGGCCGATCGTCGACGTGCCGGAGGGAGCACCCCTGCTCGACCGGGTCGTCGCTCTCAGCGGACGACGGCCCGACTGGCGACCCGGCGAACGGGCGGCGGCGGGATGACCGGCCGGACACCTGGTGAACCCGGTTCCGCCCGGTCGGCCCCGCACGCCTGCGGGCTTCCCATCGGCTCCTGATCGCCCGCCGCCCGGACTCTCGCGACCGGACCCCACCGCGCCCGGACGACCCGCGCGGAGCCCGCAGGCCCGGACAACGCGGGCCCGGCCACACCGGTCCCGGCCCTGGCGAACCTCACCCCGCCCGGGCCGGGGCCCTTCACCGGCCAAGGCTTCGGCGTAGTCGCATGGTGTCCGATTTGTGGCTAAGCCAGGTCGACTTCGGCACGATCGAAAACCTTCGCATCGCGCCATGCCGCGGGAGGCGGCGGCATCCCGCGATGGCGCGAAACCGCCGCCCGCCCTCCGGCTCAGCCTTTGCTTCATCTATCGAGATTCGATAGATTTCTATCGTAACTCGATGGAAGGATGGGTCATGGGAAAGCTGACGGTGCGCGCGCTGCGCGCCGTGCTCGTGGTGGTGCTCACCGGCACCGTGTTCGTACAGGCATTGATGGTGTGGGCGTTGGTCAGCGGGAGTGACCCGGAGGACGGGTCGCTCCCGCTGACCCCGCTGCGCGTGATCACGATCATGGGCATTGGGACGGCCCAGGTCGCCCTGGTCTGTGTATGGCGACTGGTAACGATGGTGCGGCGCGGAACCGTGTTCTCCCACGCCGCCTTCCGGTACGTGGACGTCATCATCGGCGCGATCGTTGCGGCTGCTCTCGTGTGGTTCGCGGTCACGGCCCTGAATGCGCCCGGCCAGCGGGACGACCCGGGCGTCACCCTCATTATGGGCGGGATTGGCGTGGCCATCCTGGGAGTCGCGCTCATCGTGCTCGTGCTGCGGATGCTGCTCGCCCAGGCCGTCGCCCGCGACGTCGAAGCGGCGCAGATGCGGGCCGAGTTGGACGAGGTGATCTGATGCCGATCGCCGTCGACATCGACGTGATGCTGGCCAGGCGGAAGATGTCCGTGGGCGAACTCGCAGACCGCGCAGGGATCACGCCCGCCAACCTGGCGGTACTCAAGAACGGCCGCGCCAAGGCGGTACGCTTTGCGACGCTCGCCGCGCTCTGCGAGGTGCTCAAGTGCCAGCCAGGCGACCTGCTTCGCTGGGAGGCCGAGGACACCGCGGGCGAATGAACCGTGCCTGCCGACGCGTCATCGCCGATCCCTCTTGCCTTTGACCAACTCCGCGAGCATCCCGGGGCCGTACCCGGGGAGATCCCGGGCCTGCTGGAGCGTCTGGCCGAGGTGCCCGACCCTCGCGATCCGCGCGGCGTACGGCACGCTCTGGTCGTCATGCTTGTGCTGACCGCGTGCGCGGTTCTGGCCGGAGCGACCTCCCTGCTGGCGGTGGGTGGGTGGATCACCGACGCCCCGCCGTCCGTCCTGGAGCGTCTCGGCGTACGGCCCGGTCCGCTGTCCCCGAAGCGGTGCCTGCCGGCGGAGGCGACGGTGCGTCGGCTGCTGGGCCGCATCGACGGCGACGCGTTGGACCGGGCGGTGGGCCGCTGGCTGGCCGACCGGCGCGCTGGGGCCGACGGCCGGCTGCACGCAGTGGCGGTCGACGGCAAGACCCTGCGCGGAGCGGCCAGGGCCACGGGCCGCGATGGGCACGCTCGATGTCCGTAACGACGACGGAGATCTCCTCGCCGGCCTCGAACGCCTCCGGCGGACCGGCCGCAGGCCTGCCGTGGATCTCTTGGAAGGGGACCAGCCCGACGACTCCGTCCCCAAGGTCGGCAAAGACGCCGAACCGTTCGATCGCCGCGACGGTACCGGACAGGATCTCGCCGCGGTTCAGTGACTCCAGAAACGCCCAAAGTTCCGGGCTCTCAGAATGCCAATCCATGCCGGCCACCCTGGCATATGGCCTAGTCGAACGCCCTGTCTCGAAAAGTTTGGAAGGCGGGCCAACTTGTCGGGGGCGTCCTCCGTGAGCAGGTCACCGGTGGAGCAGTCGAAAGGACGGCAGCCGAGCGCTCGGGAGATGCGGAAGATTACGGGAAGCATGTCGTCCTCCCCGCCCCGGACATGGAGCATGACCGACCCGACGGGGTCGTTCTCGCCTATGCCGAGTTCGATTACCCAGGTCGGCCCGAATGCCTCTCCCCAGGCGGGATCGGTGAGGTCGACCTCGCTCAGGGCTGACCTGAGTGCCTCGTGGATCTCGGACCGGCTTCCGATGGGAGGCGGCTCGTGTTTGGGGGGAAGGTCGTCGATCGACGACAGGTCCGCAGGCAGCGGCCCAGCTC
This sequence comes from Streptomyces sp. NPDC004609, assembly GCF_042873655.1. Taxonomy (NCBI): domain Bacteria; kingdom Bacillati; phylum Actinomycetota; class Actinomycetes; order Kitasatosporales; family Streptomycetaceae; genus Streptomyces; species Streptomyces sp. NPDC004609. The sequence continues at coordinate 86,098 of NZ_JBIALS010000029.1, forward strand.
ATAGGCGGAGGCTACTTGTCAGTGCGGTGGCAGAGCTTGCGTTGCCTTCAGCGCGGGTCGTCCGGCCCGACGTGAGCTCTTCTGCTTCGCGGTCGGGTTGTGGGCCCAACGGCCGTGCTGCACGGTGTCGCCTCTGACGCGAGTCCTCAGCACCGGCCATCGGTTCGGCTTCTTGATCGCGCGTGGACAGTCCCGGCGCCGCCGGACCGGAAGCAGACGGCTGCACACCTCCCGACCCGCCTCGGCGAACGAGTGCGTGAGCTTGGCGTCGGTCGACGCGAGGAGTCGGCAGCGCCGCTCGGCTCGGTCATGCTCGGCTGTCGCCGCGTCGACCACCTCAGCGGTGAACACCTTCGTCAGGATACCGATCCGCACCCGTTGGCCTGCGCCGCACCCCGTCACACGCGGGGCAACGATCTCCGCAGCTCAAAAGCAACTGCAGTGACCTTCACCGGCACCCGGCGCGTGCCGCCCCACGGCTGCGGGGGCCCGCTCCCCCGCGCACTCAGCCTGACCGGCACGCCGTTGCCGGGGGTATCCGGGCCGCGTCGCTCAGCCCGTGAGCAGCTTCCGCACCGCGTCCTGGAAGCGCTCGTCCCCGGGGATGATCTCGGGCTCCGGGCCCGAGGCCACCACCCGCAGGTCCCGCTCCCCGAGGGCGGTGAGGCGCGCCGTCTCCTCGGCGGTGAGGGTGTCGGTGCCCAGTGCCCGCAGGGCCTCCAGGGCGGTGACGGGGTCGGCGTGCAGCTCGGCCGAGGTCAGGAGCAGGTCGGCCGCGTGCGCCGGGGTGGTGTCGGCCGCGTGGAGCGCCAGGACGGCCGTCGGCGCGTGCTCGGGGTCGGCGAGCAGGGATTCCAGTACGGGGGCCAACGGGCGGGCGCAGACGCCCAGTTCGGCCGCCGCCCGGCAGGAGTTGTGGATCGGTCCGCCCATCCACATACCGTCCGCCGCCTCCGCGAGGACGCCCCCCAGGATCCTCAGGGGCTCGGCCGCGTCGCCCGTCAGCCGCCACAGGGCCAGGGCTATCCGGATGTCGGTGTTCATCTCGTGAACCGTCCGGCTGCTGCCCGCGGGGGTGAGCGCCGTCCGCAGCTGCGGGACGAGGACGCTACCGTCCGCGCCGAGGGTGCCCGCCGTCTCGGGGATCTCCGCGCGCAGCTCACCGCCCAGGGTGTCCTGGAGCGCGCTCAGCAGCGGTCCGGTCTCGCCGGTGAGGCCGCGCAGGGCCTCGGCCGCGGCGTAACGGTCCGCGACGGGACCGCGGTCGGCGGCCTTGCGCAGCAGCTCGGCCGTCCCGTCGCGGCTCTCCGGCGGGCAGACCGCCGCCAGCGCCCGCGCGAAGCGGGACGGTGAACGGTGGAACAGGGCGGTCAGCTCGGGCAGCGCCGCCGACGCCCGGGGTCCCCAGCTCGCCAGCAGCGCGGTCAGCCGGCCCGGCTCGGTGGTCTTGAGGTCGTCCGCCGCGGCGACGGCGGTCAGCTGGATACGAATCGCGTTCAGCAGCTCCGGCGCGTACGGGATCGGGGCCGCGGGGCGGGCGCCGGGGAAGCCGACGACGGCGGCGAGCGTACGGGACCGGTCGCCGAGGTCGCGGGCCAGCAGCGGCGCCGCCTGTTCCGGGGCGAGGCGGGTGAGGATTTCGAGGGCGCGGTCCGCGAGGTCTCCCCCGGCTGCCGCGAGCGCCGCCAGGGCGGGCGCCGCCGGGGTCGCGTGGCCACCGAGCTTGTCGAGGATCGGCAGCAGGGACGCGGTGTGGGTGAACGACGGGTCGGACAGCAGGGAGAGCAGCACCGGGGCCAGCCGTGCGGGCGCGCCGCGGGAGACCAGGCAGGCGTGCTCGGCCGCTCCGAGCGCCTCGCCCCGCGCACCGGGTTCGGTGAGCCGGAGCGCGGCCTCGATCAGCTCGTACGCGGACGCGCGGTCGGCCGGGGTGTCGCGGAGCAGCAGCTCGTTCACCACGTGGCGCAGGGGCTCGCTCCGGAACTGGTCGAAGCGGCCGGAGACGACCGGGTCGGCCGGGAGCAGCGCGAGCATGGTGTCCCGGTGGACGGGCGACCACGGCAGCCCCGCGTCCAGGCAGGCCATCACGGCGACGACGCGCAGCTCGGCGGGGGCGTCGGCGGTCAGCGCCTCCGCCGCGGCGTCCGCCGTGCCCAGGGGGTCGACATGCGCGAGGGCGGCGAGCAGTTCGGCCCGTACACCCGGGTCCCGCTCCTCGGACCGGCGCACGTGCAGTACGGGCAGGACCGAGGCGTCCTTCGTGCGCCCCGCGGTCCAGACGGCGGCCCGGCGCACCTCCGGGTCGCCGGACCCGCACAGCGGAAGGATCAGCGGGAGCCCGGCCACCACGGCGGCCCGGCAGAGCCCCGGGCGCGGCAGGCCGTACTCGTCGGTGCTCTCGGCCATGGCGCCGAGGAGGAGCAGCAGATCGCCGGAACGGACCCCGGCGGCGGCCAGCCGCGCGAGGAAGGGCACGGTCTCCGCGGTCGCCCCGTACACCGTGCCCTGGTGGATGACACTGCCCCACAGCTCGTCGAGGGCCTCGGACGCCTGCTCCTCGTCGCCCACGAGTCCCCGCAGCATGTCGGGCACGTCCTCCGCGTCACCGTAGGCATGCTCCAGCTCGGCCCAGCGCACGCCGTCCAGATCCGCGAAAATCCGTTCAAGATCCATGCCTCAGAGCATGGCACGAGGGTCTGACAACGCGGCCGGGACGCCCGCCGGCACCGGATGGTCCGGGACCGACGCGCCCCGGACCCCGGACAGGGCCCGGACCACGGGTGGTTGGCCGGTCGGGCGACCGGCCGGGAGGGCCTGGCGGCCAGGACGCGCGCCGCCGGGGCCGCGCCCGGCAGCCCGCGCCCGCCGCCGGTCAGCGGCCGGGGATGGGCGCGGGCCCCGGGGCGCCAGGGGCCGGGGCAACCGTCCTCCGGGCCGGCGACCCTGATGAACAGGTGCCCGGTCCATCGGGTGACCGGAGCAGTCGGGAATCCGTTCCCCGGGCGTCCGGGCAGTCGGGCGACCGGCCGGCAGGTGACCAGCGGGCACGTGTCCGGTCGTCGGGCGGCCGGGGGCCGGACGCCGCCGGGGCCGGTGACCGGCAATCAGGTGACCGGCCGCCGGTCGGTCGCCCCGGCGTACCCGTACCGTCAGAACGTGATCTTCCAGCTGTCGAGCAGCCCGTCGTTGCCCGGGTAGGTGTCCCAGACCTTGAGCTTCCAGACGCCGTTGGCGACTTCGGCCGAGGCGTTGACGGCGAAGGTGTCCTTCAGATCGACCGTGCCGTCCACGGTGTAGTTCTTGATCGGGTAGACGGTCCCGTCGGGGGCGAGGAGGTCGATCCACAGTTCGCCGCGGAACGCGTGCTTGATGTCGACGGTGACCCTGACCGACGTGGGCGCGTTGCCGCTGACGCCGGTGACCGTGACGGGGGAGACAGCCGCCGGGCCGCGGGACACGACCGGGAGGTTGGTCTGGTTCTCGAACGAGGGTCCGCTCGGCCAGGGACCGTCCGGGCGGGTGCCGACGTTGACGGCGGCCCAGGCGTGGCCCACGGCCTTGTGCTCGGGGCTGTCCACGCCGTACAGCTCGCCGGCCGCCTCCAGGGTGTGCTGACGGGCGGCGGCGAAGGTCTCGTTGGGGAGCATCTTCTCGGTGAGCGCCTTGAACCAGATCTTCTCGGCCTTCCCGATGCCTATCGCGGGCACCGGCAGGTTGTCGAAGGTCGGGCTGTCATAGCGGACGCTGTTGACCGTCTTCGGGCCGCCGCCCTCGGACAGCAGATAGAAGAAGTGGTTGGCTATGCCCGAGGAGTAGTGGGGATTGAGGACGCCGAGACTCGACCGCCAGTGGTCGACGGACTTCCCGTCCTTGCTGGGCTCGTCCATGTAACGGGTAGGTGTGCCGTTGCCGTTGATGTCGAGCTTCTCGCCGACCAGGTAGTCACCGGTGTCGGCCGCGTTGCCCGCGTGGAACTCGACGGCGGCGGCGAAGATGTCGGAGGTCGACTCGTTGAGACCCCCGGCGTCATAGGCGTCGTAGGCGAGTCCGGCGGTGTGGGAGGTGACGCCGTGGGTCATCTCGTGGGCGGCGACGTCGATGGCGGTCAGCGGCTTCCGGTTGTTCTCGCCGTCCCCGTAGGTCATGCAGAAGCAGGAGTCGCTCCAGAACGCGTTCACGTAGGCGTTGCCGTAGTGGACCCTGCTGGAAGCGGCGGCCCCGTCGCCCCTGATGCCGTTGCGCCCGTGGACGGTCTTGAAGTAGTCCCAGGTGAGCGCCGCACCGTAGTGGGCGTCCACGGCCGCGGTCTGCGGGTTCGCGGGCGTGCCGTCGCCCCAGGTGTCGTCGGTGTCCTGGAACAGGGCCCCGGTGTGGGCGTCGACCGTGGTGTGTCCGCCGCGCGCGGTGTCGGTCAGGGTGTACGCGCCGGGCGAGCCGGCGGTGCCGATCCGGACCGTGCCGCTGTACTGGCTGTTGCCGCTGCCGGTGTGCACGGCCTGGAACTCGGACAGCTTCCTGCCGGTCAGCGCGTCGGTGATGATGTGCAGTTCGTTCGGCGTGCCGTCCTTCTGGGTACCGCCGACGACCCGCTCCCAGGCGAGCACGGGCTTGTCGCCCCCGGCCCAGATCACTTTGCGCGGCGCCCTGGAGCCCTTCGCCGTGGCGGCCTTCGGCTTCCTCGCGGCGGGCGCGGTGGTGGCCGGAACGGCGATCTCGGCCCGGGTCGCCCTGTCGACGTCGTCGACGGCACCGTCCGGGCCGCGGTGGACGATGAGCTGCCCGCCGAGCACGGGGAGGCCCTTGTAGACCTGTTCGTACCGGGTGTGGGTGGTGCCGTCCCGGTTCTCGACGACGTCCTTGACCCTCAGCTCGGTTCCGGGGCCGAGCCCGATCTCCCGGGCGGTTCCGGTGCGCTGCCCCTCCGCCTTCCGGATCAGCGCGGCCCTCTCCTGCGGGGTGGTCGCGGCGGGCAGCGCGCCCGGGTCGACCGGGGTGCCGCCCGAGCCGGGCGGAACGACGCCGAGAATGGCCCGGGAGGTGGCGGGCACGCCGGAGGTCGCGGGGGTCGTCGCATCGGCCGTGACCTGCACACCGATGGTGACGACGACGGCGACGGCCACCAGGGCCGTCGCTGTTCGGCCGCGCCTGCCGACCGGTCCGGGAGAGGTGGGACTCAACGTGTGACTCCTTCGCTGGCCGGCCTGCCGAGGGCATGCCGACTGAGGGCCGGACAGCGGACGGTCGCTCGCCGGCGGCCCTGTGACGGTGGTTCAGCCCCGGTGACGGTGGTTCAAGGTGAGCGATTCCGGAGGGACCGGAGTGCCGGACGGCGGTCACGGGAGAGCCTGTGGGGGTGTAGGGCGCCGACCGGGAGTCAGCGTGCCACCGCGCTGCCCGGCGTGTCAGGAGCAGGACAAAGGTTGGCCGATTTCCCTCCACCGACCCAGAAGCGGAATCTCGACACCCGCCCGATCGGATACCGCCTGCGCTTTAACCGAGGGTAGTTCGCCCCCTACGAAGGGCTGAAGCGGAATTCACCGGACACTTGACGCACGTCTTCACGCACAAGGCCGTGACCATACGATCTCCCTTCAACTTCTTTGCGTATACATGGGTGTTCGACAGATCCCCCCTCTGATAGGAAAGCTTCCTAACAGCGCACCTCCACACCCCACACTCTGGAGGCAAGGTGCCCGCCCCCCACAGGCGCACTCGACGTCCGGCCGCCGGATTCATCCCTCATGTCCTGCTGCTCGGCGTGACGCTGATCACCGTGTCCGCCACGGCGTACGCGGGCTCCTCCTCCGGCGGCGGGCAGCAGGCCGCCGGTCAGCGGCCCGCCACCCGGGCGCGCGCCGCCGTCGGGCTCGACGACCCGGCGAAGAAGGAGATCGCGATGCAGCTGGCCTCCAGCGCGGAGAACTCGTCGCTGGACTGGAAAGCGCAGTACACCTATATCGAGGACATACGCGACAAGCGCGGCTACACCGCCGGGATCATCGGGTTCTGTTCCGGTACGGGCGACATGCTGGAGCTGGTCGAGCTGTACACCCGGCGCAAGCCCGGCAACGTACTGGCGACCTATCTGCCCGCGCTCCGGCAGGTGAACGGCACGGAATCACACGCCGGGCTCGATCCCCGCTTTCCCGCAGACTGGGTGAAGGCGGCCCAGGATCCGGAGTTCAGGAGGGCGCAGGACCGCGAGCGCGACCGGGTGTACTTCAACCCGGCCGTCAGCCGTGGCAAGAGTGACGGCGTCGGTGTGCTCGGCCAGTTCATCTACTACGACGCCATCGTGATGCACGGCGGCGGCACGGACCCCACGAGCTTCGGCAGCATCCGTATGAGGGCCCTCGCCAAGGCGAAGTCACCGGCCCAGGGCGGCAACGAGAAGACGTATCTCAACGCCTTCCTCGACGCCCGGGTCTGGGCGATGAAGCAGGAGACGGCGCATAAGGACACCAGTCGGGTGGACACGGCCCAGCGGGTCTTCGTCCGGAACGGCAACTTCGCGCTCACCACACCACTCGACTGGAAGGTCTACGGCGACCGCTTCCATATCGACTGAGGTCCACCACCGAGGGGGAAGGGGCAGGGCGCGTACCCGTCACCATGGGTACGCGCCCCGCCTTCGTGCCGGCGGTCGGACCGGTCCGTACGCCCGCGAGTGCACGCGCCCCGCTGCCGTACACGCCCTCCGCTGTACGCGCCCTCCCGTGTATGTGCTTCCGCGGGTGTCCTCAGTGCGTCGCAGGGGTCGGTGCGGACACGGTTCCGGTCCCGCTCCCGGTCTCGGCGGCGGTTCCGGTGGTGTCGTCCTCGGAGGGGACCGTCGGTGAACCGCCCTTGCGCCCCATATGGTAGAAGGCCAGATTCAGGGCGATCGCCACGATGCAGCCCGTCGAGATACCCGAGTCGAGAACGACCAGCATGTCCTTCGGAAAGGCGTGGTAGAACTCCGGTGCCGCGATCGGGATCAGCCCGATACCGACCGAGGCCGCGACGATCAGGGAGTTCTCGCCCTTCTCCAGTGCCGCCGCGGCCAGTGTCTGGATGCCGCTGGCCGCGACCGTGCCGAACAGGGCGATCCCCGCACCGCCGAGGACCGGCAGCGGTACGAGGGCGATGACGGACGCGGCCACCGGGAAGAGCCCCAGCAGAACCAGGATTCCGCCGGCCGCGGCGACGACGAAGCGGCTGCGCACCTTCGTCATCGCGACCAGGCCGACGTTCTGGGCGAAGGCGCTGCACATGAAACCGTTGAAGAGCGGGCTCAGGGCGCTGCCGAGGGTGTCGGCGCGCAGCCCGCCCTCGATCGTCCGCTCGTCCGCGGGCCGTTCGACGATCCTGCCGAGGGCGAGCATGTCCGCCGTGGACTCGGTCATACAGACCAGCATCACCACACACATCGAGATGATCGCGGCGATCTCGAACTGGGGTGCTCCGAAGTGGAACGGCGTCGGAAAGCCGATCACATCGGCGTTCTTGATGGCGTCGAAGCCGGTCATGCCCAGCGGTATCGCGACGACCGTGCCGACGACCAGCCCGAGCAGAATGGCGATCTGCCGGAGGAAGCCGCGCAGGAGCTTGCGCAGGGCGAGCACGATGGCCAGGGTGAGGGCCGCCATACCGACGTTTTTCATCGAACCGTAGTCGTCGGCGGCCGAGTTGCCGCCCTGCGCCCACCGATAGGCCACCGGCAGCAGGGACAGTCCGATCAGGGTGATCACGGTGCCGGTGACGACGGGCGGGAAGAAGCGGACGAGCTTGCAGAAGTACGGAGTGAGCAGAAAGCCCAGGATCCCGGCGACGATGATCGCGCCGAAGATCACGGCGATTCCGTCCGCGCCGCGGTCCTTCCCGATGGCGACCATCGGGGTCACTCCGGCGAACGAGACCCCGTTGACGAACGGCAGCCGGGCACCGATCTTCCAGAAGCCGAGGGTCTGGAGCAGCGTGGCGATGCCCGCGGTGAACAGGCTCGCCCCCATCAGGAACGCGGTGTCCTTCGCACTGAGCCCCACCGCGGGCCCCACGATCATCGGAGGGGCCACCACACCCGCGTACATCGCGGCCACATGCTGCAGGCCGCTGGTGAAGAGCTTGACGGGCGGAAGCGACTGGTCGACCGGGTGTTTGCGGTCCCCGCCTCCGTCGTCGGCGTCCGGTCCTGCGTTGTCATCGCTGGGATACCTGGGCTTCGCGGCCACGGGCAGTTCCTCCGGTCGGTTACACGCCGTCGGCGACGGCGCGGGTGTCAGGGAGGTGGTGCGTAGTGGTGCAGTCGGTTCAGGTCGTACGGGTGTCTCACATGGGCGGGGGCGCGTCGGGCGGGAGACGCTGGGGGTGGTACGCGTGGTGCGGGCGTTCCAGGTCGTACAAGTTGTTCAGGCGGTACGGGGTGTTCGGGCGGTACGGGTTCCCAGGTCGTACGGGTCGTTCCGGCCGCGCGGATGGTGCGGGTCGGACGGGTTGTGCGGGTCACGCGGGGTGGTGCGGCGGGCGGACAGCACCGGGCGGGGCGGCCGTACCTCCGCACGGTGGCGGATCGCCGGGCCGTACGGCGTCCCGCTGGGACGTCACGCGCTCACCGTGCCCGGTGGACGCGCCACACGCGGTGGCCCCTCCTCCGGCACGGCTTCCGTGGACCCCTCCGAGTCCACGGCACCGGCTGGGGGCCGTCCCCCTCGGCCGGAGTCCTGGTGGTTCTCCGAGCCCTGGTGGTTCTCCGGGGCGGGGGGGGGGGGGGGGGGGGGGGGGGGGGGGGGGGGCGGGGGGGCGCGGGGGCCGGGGGGGGGGGGGGGCGGGGGCGGCGCGCCGGGCGGCGCGCGGGGCGCGCCGCCGCCCCCCCCCCGCCCCCCCCCCCCCCCCCCGCCCCCCCCCCCCCCCCCCCCACGGCGGTGAGACCGGGCCGGACGGGAGCCGTCCTCGCCGGTGGCCGCACCCGCGCCGATCCGATCCGCCCCGTTCGCGATGGCCGGCTCAGTCCCCCGCCGCGATCCGCGCGAGCCGCCGGGCTTCCGCCCGGGTGGCGCGCGCGATGGCGTCCTCGTCCACCGTGGTCAGGCGGTTGTCCTCGACGACGGTTCTGCCGCCCACGAGGGAGAGCGTCACGGGAGCCGCCGCGCCGAGGACGAGAGCCGCCACCGGGTCGGCGATGGAGGCGTGGGCCAGGGTGTCCATCCTCCAGAGCACCAGGTCGGCGAGCTTGCCCGCCTCCAGGGAGCCGAGCTGTTCGGCCCGGCCGAGCACCCGCGCTCCCCCGTACGTCCCCAGGCGCAGTGCCTGACGGGCGGTCAGGGCGTGCTCGCGGTGGGCGCCGAGGCGGTTGATGAGGAGCGCGTTGCGCAGTTCGGTGTGGAGTTCCCCCGACTCGTTGGAGGCGGTTCCGTCGACACCGAGGCCGACGGGGACACCCGCCTTCAGCATGTCGGGCACCCGGGCGATGCCCGCCGCGAGCCGTGCGTTAGACGACGGACAGTGCGCGACTCCCGTTCCCGTACGGGCGAAGGCGGCGATGTCCGCGTCGTTCATATGGACGCAGTGCGCCATCCAGACATCGTCGCCGAGCCAGCCCGTCGACGCGAAGTAGTCGGTGGGGCCGAGGCCGAACAGCTCCTTGCAGAACTGTTCCTCCTCCATGGTCTCCGAGCCGTGCGTGTGCAGCCGCACGCCTTTGCGACGCGCCAGTTCGGCTCCCTGCCGGAGCAGTTCGGTGGATACGGAGAAGGGCGAGCAGGGCGCGACCGCGATCTGGGTCATCGCGTCGAACGACGTGTCGTGGTACTTGTCGACGGTCTCCTCGGTGGCGGCCAGCGCGCCGTCCAGGGACTCGACCGCGAAGTCCGGCGGCAGTCCCCCGTCCGACTCCCCCCTGTCCATGGAGCCCCGGGCGAGGGTGAGCCGGACGCCCGTCTCGCTCGCCGCGCCGATGATCGCGCCGGAGAGATCCCCGGCGCCTCTCGGGTGGACGTAGTGGTGGTCCATCGCCGTGGTGACTCCGCCGCGGGCCATCATGGCCAGGGAACCCTGGGCCGCCGCGCGGACCATCGGCTCGTCGATCCGGGCCCAGATCGGGTAGAGCGCGACCAGCCAGTCGAAGAGGTTGTGGTCGGTGGCGACTCCCCTGGTGATCCACTGGTAGAAGTGGTGGTGGGTGTTGACCAGGCCGGGGGTGGCGAGATGGCCGGTGCCGTCGACACGGCGGACCACGTTCTCCAGCCCTCCGGGCGCCGGGCCCGGGCCCACCGACTCGATCCGGTTGTCCGCGACGACGAGATGGCCGGAGGCGTACTCGGTGTCCTGTGCGTCCACGGTCGCGATGGCACAGTTCTCGATGACGATGCGCGAAGCCGCCATACGGGGGGTCCTCGTTTCCTTGGCTCGGGCGTCCGCGTCCGGGGTCGGGCGTCCGGGTCGTTCCGACCGGTTCGCACGGTCGGGTTCACAGGGTCGGGTTCACAGGGCCGGTCAGAGGATGGTCACAGGTTGGTCAGATCGACCGGGATCTCCGGCTCGGCGCCTTCCCGCAGAACGGTGGCCTCGATCAGTCCGTAGGGCCGGTCGGCCGCGAAGTAGACCTCGTTGTCGTTCTTGAGCCCGAACGGTTCGAGATCCACCAGGAAGTGGTGGTTGTTCGGCAGTGAGAAGCGGATCTCGTCGATCTCGTCCCGGTGTCCGATCACCCGTGACCCCATGTGGCAGAGGGTCTGCTGCAGGGAGAGCGAGTACGTCTCGGCGAACGCCTGGAGGATGTGTGTCCGCGCCTGTTCGTACGAGGTGTTCCAGTCGGGCACGGGGTCCTCGTCCGAGGTCCAGCCGTAGCGCCACCGCGCGGACACATCGGTGGCGAGTATGCGGTCGTAGGCTTCCTTGAGCGTCGTGTACCCGTCCTTGACGTAACCCCAGAACTCGGAGTCCGTGGAGTTCAGCACAGTGAGGTCCTTGAGCCCGGAGACGACCTGCCACCTCTCACCGTCGTAGGTGATCTGGCTGACACGGGTCTCCTGGCCCTTGCGGACGAAGGAGTGGCCGGGTCCGCCGTCGCCTCCGGCCCCCCGGCTGCCGCCGGAGGTCACGATGCGCTCCCACGCGTACTCCTCGATACGGATACGGGCCCGGTGGATCGGCTCCTGCGACGACACGAAGTGACGCGCCAGATGGATCCCGAACTCCTCGGCGGACGCGATCCCGTGCTCCTTGGCGAACGCGAACACCGTGTTCTTCGTGGTGTCGGTGGGCAGGACGTTGGCGTTGGAGCCGGAGTAGTGGACCTCTTCCATGTCCCCGGAGAGGGCGACGGAGACGCTCAGATCCTTGATGTGGTGGGTGTGACCGTCACGGGTGATGCGCACGACACGGTTCTCGGCCTTGCCGTACTGGTTCTGACCGAGAACCACCGGGTGGGCCGGTCGGTCCGCGCGGGCCGGGCCGTGGCCCGGGTTCCGGGGGCGGTCGGGGCGGGAATCGGCTGTCATGAGATCTGCTAGCTCCCTCGGTAAACGGAGTAGCCGAACGGGTTGAGCAGCAGCGGTACGTGGTAGTGCTCGCCCGGTACGACGGCGAAGGCGATCGCCACCTCGGGGAAGAACACGGGGCCGGCACCGCTGTCCCGGTTCGCGGGGGCGTCCTGCTGCGCCTCGGCTTGCTGCGTCAGGAAGTACGCCTCGGTCCCGAAGACGAGGCGCACCCCGGTGGTGCCCCGCGGCAGGGCCGGCAGGTCCTTGCAGCGCCCGTCCGCGTCGGTCGAGGAGTCGCCGAGAGGCACCCACTCGGCGCCGGGCCCGGTGCGGGCCGACAGGGTGACGGCGACGCCGGCGGCGGGGCGTCCGATGCTGGTGTCCAGGATGTGGGTGGACACCGACGCGGTGGCTTCCGTGCTCATGCGCTGTTCTCCTCCACGGGCTTCGTCGGTCGGTCCCGGTGTCTGTCCGGCCTCGTCCCCGGCACGTCGGCGGGCGCAGGGGCTGTCCGGCACCAGGGCTCCTAGTCGCCCCGACTGTCCGCCGTCCCTGAGATCCCCGTGTTCCCTGTCTTCTCTGCCGTCTCTCCTGTGGCCTTGGTGACCTCGATGGCCCCGTTGTCGTCGGCTGCCTCGGTGACCTCGACGAGACGGGCCAGCCGGATGCGGTTGATCCTGCCCAGTTCGGTGCGGACGATCTCGCGCTCCCGCTCCGGCGTGTTGCCGATCCGGCTCCGGACGGCGTCACGCATCCGCTCCCCGGTCAGCCCGGTGGCGCAGATCAGAAAGACATGGCCGAACTTCTCCTGGTACGCCAGGTTCAGTTCCAGCATCTCCGCCCTCAGGGTGTCGGAGGCCCCCGCCATCCCGCTCTGCTCCCGGGACGACGTCGGATCTCCGGGTCTGGGGCGGCCGATCGGCGGGTGCCCCGCCATCGCCTCGGCCAGATGCGCGTCCGTCAGCCCGGCCACGGCGGCGTCCGCGGCGGTGAGGAGGGCTTCGGTGGTGGCGTAGGGGCGGCCGGCGAGCAGTGCGCTCCCCCACGCCGAACTGGCGCACACCTCGTGGAGCGCGGCGATCGCGTCCCCCTCGGGTGCGGTGTTGAACCGGGTGAGGCCCGCGGAGGGCTCGTGCGCCTTCCCCGTAACGCGCTGTGGTCTCGACGGCACGGGAACCTCCGTGGCTGCTTCTGCTGTGCGTCGAACGGGCTGCGCATAGCTAACGCGCTCGACAACATCACGTCAACACTTTGTTGAAAAATGCCTCCCAGGGGTCCCTGCCCTCCGTCCGGGCGGCCTCGCCCACGGCCGCCTCTCCGGTTCGGACAGACCGCGGAGGGGCACTGCTGCTGTGGACGACCGGGTGCCGGACAGCGCCGTCACATCAGTCGTCCCCCGGCGACCGCTCGTCGCCGCCACGGGCCCGAGCCCGCCGCTCGTTGGCGTAGTTGATGTAGTTGTAGACGGTGAAGCGGCTGACGCCCAGCGCCCCCGCGACGGTCTCCACCCCGTGCCGCACGGAGAACGCTCCGCGCGCCTCCAGGTTCCGTACGACCTGTTGCTTCGTTTTGCGGTCCAGCTCCGACAGGGGCTTGCCGTGTGTGCGTTCCAGGGAGGCGAGAATGCGGTCCAGCGACTCGGAGAGCAGCGGAAGGCGTACGGCGAGCACTTCCTCGCCCTCCCAGGCCAGGACCACATCGTCGGCGCCCGCCTGCGCGAGGCCCACGATCTCGCCGCCCATGGCGTCGACCAGCGGTGTGACGGCGCGCGTCAGCGGGTGTTCCGTCGCGGGGGGCGGGGTGTCGTCCGGTCGGGTCACCGGTCCGTCCCGTCGGCCGCGGCGGTCTCCTCGATCAGACTCACCTGGAGGGAGATCCGGGTGGCCCCGGCCTCCAGGGTGCGGCGCAGAAGCGCGTCCACGGTGGTGAGCACGGCATCGGTACCGCCCTCCGCCGTATTGCCGAACGGCCCGACGTCCACGGCCTCCAGCCCGGCCGACTGGACCACCTCGCGGGCGACCACCGCGTGGACGGGCGCCTCTTCCAGGTCGAAGGGCTCGGTGGTGAACTCCACTCTCAATCGCACTGTGCCCCCATGACGTCTCATCCGACCTGCGCGTTCTCTCCGTGTTCACACCGGGAGGGCATATGTGGGGGACGCTCCGCCGCCGGCGCGTCGATCGCCCGCTCCACCGTGGCCCCCGTCCGTCCTTCCGACGCGGGACCGAGGTGTCCGTGGACGTTCGGCGTCGCCGCCGCGCGCCGATGTGCCCGAGCACTCCGACACGACCTTAACGGACTCCTCCACGGTGATCGGCGGAGTCGTGGACGGACCATGACGTTCTCCGCGGGAACCGCCCTCGGGGGCGGCGCCGGACGGTACGGCGAGGTGGCGGCGAACGGTCCCGCCGTCGAGGCCGGCACGGGTTCGGTGGCGGCGCTCGCGGGCCGGGGCAGCTCGGTCCACACCGAGCCGGGCTTGCGCACGGAGGGGGTCGGCGCGTCGAGCGCCGTGGCGAGTCGGGGAGCGAGGCGGCAGCGGGCGGTGTGGCACCGGATGGCCGCCTTGCCCGCGCCGGGGCGGCGGGGCGAGTCTGCCGGGGCGTCGGGGTGGACATCGGGTTGCCGGCGGTGACCGGCACCAACGGGTCCCCACGCACACGGCACCCCGGGAAGGGTCCGCTATCGCGCGGTGCGCATGTCGAGAAGGTAGGCGGCGGTGAGCGCGACGGCACGGTCTTCGTCATGTGACAGCTCCGCGAGGGCACGTGACGTGGTGATTCCCGGGATATCCGCGAGCGCCTGTGTCAGCCGTCGGCGTACGGGCGCTTCAGCGGTACCGTGGGCGAGGCGATCAACGAGCCCGGTGGCGATCTGATCCGCCAGCGCGGGACGACTCGCCAGCGCGCTCAGTGCGTCGGCCGCATCGACGTCGTTCGTCTCCTCGACGACCATGTCGATGAGCGTCGGGACCGCGTCGGCCACTCCACGTGCCCCGAGCGCCAGCGCCGCATACCCGCGGACCACGATGTCGGGGTTCGCGAGGGCGTCCCGCAGCCGTGCGGTCGCCTCACCACTCGGAATCTCGGCGATGGACTGGACGGCACGTTTCCGCACCTCGGCTTCCGGTGAGCCGAGGCCCTCCGCCAGCAGTGCCAATCCGCCATCGCCCGATCGCGCCAAAGCCCATCGGAGGGCTCCCGCGACGTTCGGGTCCGACTCGCTCAGCGCCGCCTCGACCAGTGCTTCCACCGGCACCGGAACCTCTTCGCCCGAGGACAGGGCCGCGCGTTGGCGCGTCCCGGCGCTCTTCGACCCCAACGCCTGGAGGAGTGCGACGATCCGGAGGACGTCCTCCCAGCCGGCGGGCTCGGCGGCGCCGATCCGACGCAGTCGCGTGAGCAGCTCCGTCTCCGCCGCGATGCGCTCGCGCGTCTGGCGGATGAGGTCGTCGACGAGGTCGGAGGGCGTGAAGCCGGGGTCATCGAGCGCGCGCCCGACATCGCGCAGCGACAGCCCCAGTGACCGCAGGCTCTCGATATGGAAGATCCGCCGGATGTCC
Source organism: Streptomyces sp. NPDC004609 (assembly GCF_042873655.1). Lineage (NCBI taxonomy): Bacteria > Bacillati > Actinomycetota > Actinomycetes > Kitasatosporales > Streptomycetaceae > Streptomyces > Streptomyces sp. NPDC004609. Next base: position 101,119 of record NZ_JBIALS010000029.1, read on the forward strand.
TCGCTGGAGTACTCCCGGTAGCCGGAGTCGGTACGACCCGTTGGCCGCACCAGGCCGAGCGATTCGTAGTGCCTGAGCATGCGGGCGCTGACCCCGGAGAGTCGTGCCACATCACCGATCAGCACCGACTGTCACCCCTCCCGGCCGGTCGTTCCGAGGGCTACGACGCGCTTCGCCTCCTCGATCGCGGACTCGAATCCGGCATCCGGGTCGCGCCACAGCCGTTCCGTGGCGATCGCGTGCGCGCGTACGCGAGGGTCGAGAGCTGTCGTCGCGGCGCCCAGTGTCGGCAGCATCACCTCCCCGAGCGCGATCAGCGCCCGGCTGAGGCTCAGCTGCGTCTCGCGTTCGCCGCGCCCGAGCTGTGTCGCCAACGCTACGGCCAACGCGTGCTCCTCGCCTTCGGGCACGAGCACGACCGCTGCCCGCCAGGCGCTCCGGGCCACCTCGTCGTCGGCGTCGGACAGCAGCGCCGGTGTGATCGCCGGCCACGCCTGCCGGTCCCCGATCTTGGACAGCGTGTGCAACGCCTGGCTCCGTGCCTGCGCACGCTCCGAGCGGACTTCGTCGAGCAGCACCGGGACCGTCATCGATGCCGCGTGGCGGGTGAGTGCCCACGTCAGCATTTCACGCACGTAGAACTCAGGTTCGATCGCGCATCGCTCGATGAGCTTGCCGATGAACCCCGCGTCCGGAGTAGTGCCGACCGCCAGCGCCGCCTGCAGCCGCACCGACGAGCTGCTGTTCTCCAGCCCCTGGAGAGCTCGCGTGGTGTTCGTGTCCTGTTTGGGCATGGCCATCGGGACCACCTCCTCGGCCACAGTGAAGACCTTGTCAACGTGTCAAGGTCAAGCGGGCCACGCCGAGAGACGGCCGGGCACCTCTGCCCACCGAGTCCGGTTGCTCGTCACGTCGGACGAGACGTGCGTGACGTCAGGTCAGCGAATACCCAGGTCGGCCCAGTCGGGTTCAAGCGGAACAGTGACGCCCCGGCACTCGCCCCGGCTTCCCTCGCGGCCGGCAGCTCCCACGATCCCCCGCCCTTGACGCGGCGCCCCTGCCGTACCCGCCCGGTGTCGCCTTCCGCCGTTTACCGCCGAGCTCCGGGCGTCCGGCCGCCCCCCTTCCGTACGGGCTCCGCCGTAGCGGTTGCCGGGCACGAGGTGCGCCACCCGGCGGGTCGCGGCGCGGGATCCGGGCTACGCTCGGGCCATGGGAGACAGTGCCGATCCATTCCCCCGGGGGCCGGAGGACGACGCGGTTCACCATCAGCTCACCACCGTCGTGAACGACTGGGCGGCCGCCATCGTCTCCAACGACGCCGCGCGCATCGCGAGCTTCATGGCGGACGAGTGGGCCATCGTCTCCGAGACCGGTATCACCACCAAGGAGCAGTTCCTCGCGTTCGTCGAGTCCGGGGACCTGACCCACTCGGCCATGGATCTCGTCAGTCGGCCCAGGATCCAGGTGCACGGGAACACGGCCGTGTTCACGGCGCGTGCGACCAACACGGCCCACTTCGGGGGCCGGCGCTTCGACGCCGACGAGTGGACGACCGATGTCTTCGTACGGCGCGACGGAGGGTGGCTGTGCGTGCTGAGCCACATCACCGCGGCGGCTCCGGCACCGTCGTCGCCGTGAGCCGGAACCCGCTGTGAGCCGCCACCTCCCGTGACCCGTATCACCCGGGCGACCGGCACCGGCGGACGCCTCACGGTGACGAAGTACACCGGTTCGCCCGGTGCCGGTGCACACCGGGCCATACCGGCCCGGCGGGGCCCGGCGCGTTGATAGCGTCGGAGCGCACCGGGCCGACCGGTACGGTGCGCCGTGCGACCGAGAGAGACCTGATGCCCCCGACGATCCGCAGGGCTGTGATCCCCGCCGCCGGACTCGGCTCCCGACTCCTGCCCCTGACCAAGGCCACGCCCAAGGAAATGCTCCCGGTCGGCGACAAACCGGTGATCGAGCACACCGTGCGCGAGCTGGTGACGTCCGGCATCACGGACATCACCATCGTCGTCTCCGGCGGGAAGTCGTTGATCCAGGACCACTTCCGCCCCAACCCCGCCCTGGTCGAGCAGTTGCGCGCCGACGGCAAGACCGCGTACGCGGACGCGGTGGAGGAGGTCGCCGAACTGGCCCACCAGGGGCACATCACGTATCTCGACCAGCACGGCCCGTACGGCAATGGAACCCCGGTGCTCAACGCGGCCCGCAACGTCGGCGACGAGCCGATGCTGGTGCTGTGGCCCGACGACGTGTTCGTGGCCGAGGTGCCCCGCGCCCAGCAGCTGATCCGCGCCTACGAGACGACGAACTGCCCCGTGCTGGCTCTGATGCCCATAGAGGCCGAGGACTCCCGCCGGTACGGGGTGCCCGTGGTCAAGGAGGACCTCGACGGCGGGCTGCTGCGGATCACCGGCCTGGTCGAGAAGCCCAAACCGGACGACGCCCCCTCCAGGTACGCGGCCATCGGCGGCTATGTCGTCACCCCCGCCATCATCGACGAGCTGCGCGAGCAGACCAGCCGCTGGTACGAGCACCGGACCGGCGAGGTCTATCTGACGGATGCCATCAACGCGTACGCCAACAGCCGTGCGGTGTACGGGCAGGTGATCTCCGGACGCTGGTACGACACCGGGAACCCGGCCGACTACCTCGTGGCGCAGATGGCCTCCGCGCTGGCCCACCCGGAGTACGGGCCGGTCCTGCGCCGGCTCGCCCGGCAACTGGACCACGACGACCGGCCCGGGGCCGGGACGACCGACTGATCCGCCGCTGGCGGGGGGGGGGGGGGGGGGGGGGGGGGGGGGGGGGGGGGGGGGGGGGGGGCGCCCCCGCGCGGGGCCGCCCCCCCGCGCCCCCCCCCCCCC
>NZ_JBIALS010000030.1:0-101803 GCF_042873655.1 Streptomyces sp. NPDC004609
CCCCCCCCCCCCCCCCCCCCCCCCCCCCCCCCCCCCCCCCCCCCCCCCCCCCCCCCCCCCCCCCCCCCCCCCCCCCCCCCCCCCCCCCCCCCCCGCCCGGTCACGCCGGGGCCTGCTCCGTACTCGCCGGCCCGGACGGGGTCGCGGCCGCCAGCGGTGCCCCGATGCGCCGCTCCCGGGGCGAGATGGCCGGCACGGCGCCCAGCAGCCGCCGGGTGTACTCGTGCCGGGGGTCGCCGGTGACCTGCTCGGCGCTGCCGCGTTCCACGACCGTGCCGCGCAGCAGCACCTCGACCTCGTCGCTGATCCGACGGACCACGTCGAGATCGTGCGTGATGAACAAGTACGACAGCCCGCGCCGCTGTTGGAGGTCCAGCAGCAGATTGAGGATCTGTGCCTGGACGGACACGTCGAGCGCGGACGTGGGCTCGTCGCAGATGACCAGTTCGGGGCCGGTGGCCAGGGCCCGCGCGATGCAGATGCGCTGCCGCTGGCCGCCGGAGAACCGGTGCGGGTAGGCGCCGGGCTCGACCCCTTCCATACCGACGGAGTCCAGCAGTTCGCGGACCCGCGCGGCGCCGTCCTTGCGGTACAGCCCGTGGGCGCGCAGCGGCTCCGCGACGACCTCGCCGATCGTCAGCCGCGGGTCGATCGACTCGTACGGGTCCTGGAAGACCATGCCGACGCTGCGGCGGAAGGCGTGCCGGGCCCGCCGGCCGCGGACCGGCTCGCCGCGGAAGCGGACGGTGCCGCTGTCCGCGCGCTCCAGGCCGACGACGACACGCGCCAGGGTGGACTTCCCGGAGCCCGACTCCCCCACGATGCTGACGGTACGGCCCGTCTCGATGCGCAGGTCGACCGCGTCGAGGGCGGTGTAGCGGCCGTACCGCTTGGTGATGCCGGTCGCCTCCAGCAGGGGCGGCTGCGCGGGCGCCCCGTCCGGTGCTGCCTCCTCGTTCATCGGACGACCTCCAGCCGGTGGCAGGCCGCGACGTGGTCCTCCGCCAGCTGCCGCGGCTCGGGCAGGTCGGTGCGGCAGCGGTCCTCCGCGTGCGGGCACCTGGTGTAGAAGGGGCAGCCGTCCGGGACCACGCCGACCGGCGGGCTTCCCGAGATGGTGGTGAAGGGCTCCTTGGGGCCGGCGTTGCGGCCGCTCTGGAAGCACGTGAGCAGCGCCTGGGTATACGGGTGGCGGGCACCCTCGAACAGGCTGAGCACATCGGTGTGCTCGACCAGCCGGCCGCCGTACAGCACGGCCACGTGGTCGGCTGTCTCGGCCACGACCGACATGTCGTGGGTGATCCAGACGACGGTGAGTCCGTACTCCTGCTGAAGCCGGCTGACCAGTCCGAGGATCTCGGCCTGCACCGTCACGTCCAGCGCGGTGGTCGGCTCGTCGGCGATGAGCAGCCGGGGGTGGAAGGCCAGTGCCATCGCGATGATCACGCGCTGGCGCATGCCGCCGGACAGCGCGTGGGGGTAGAGCCGGGCCACGCGGTCGGGGTCCGGGATGCCCACGTCCGCGAGGGCCTGACGGGCCAGCAGATCGGCCTCGGCCCGGCTCGCGCCGTTGCGCACCCGGTGGACCTCCGCGATCTGCCGGCCCACGCGGATCACCGGGTTGAGGGCGGCGGAGGCGTCCTGCGCCAGGTAGGCGGCGGTACGGCCGCGTGCCTCGCGCAGGTCCTTGCCGTCCAGGGCGGTCAGTTCGACCTCCCCGACCCGTACCGACCCGGCGGTGATCCGCGCGCCCGCCGGGAGGATCCGGCCCGCCGCCAGGGCGAGCGTGGACTTGCCGGAGCCGGACTCGCCGACGAGGGCCGTGGTGGTGCCGGCGGGCACGTGGAGCGAGACGTCCCGCAGGGCGTGGAAGTCTCCGTAGGCCACGCTGAGGCCGTCGATGGTGACGTCGCTGCCGAGACGGCGGACAGCGGGTGCCTCACGGTTGATGGTCATGGCGTCTCCGATGCGGCACGAGGGTCGATGGCGGTCCTGATGAGGTCCACCAGCAGGTTGGCCGTCACGACGAGCGTCGCAGCGACGATCACCGTGCCGGTGAGCAGCGGCCGGTCGAGGGCTGCGAACGCCGAGGTCTGCATCTGGCCGATGCCGGGCCAGCCGAAGATCGTCTCGACGAAGACGACACCGGAGAGGAACACCGCCACGTCCATGCCGAGCAGGGTCGTCACCGGGGACGCCGTGTTGCGCAGCACGTGCCGCAAGACGATCCGCCGGCGGCTGAGGCCCTTGGCGACCGCGGTGCGCACATAGGCCGAGGAGAGGGCCTCGCGCGTGCTGTCGCGGACGACGTTCGCGTAGTAGGGGGCGCCCAGGATGCCGAGGGTCAGCGCCGGGAGCACGATCTGGGCCGGGCCGGTGCCGCCGTCGATCGGGAAGATCGGCAGCTGGTACCCGAACAGGAGTAGCAGCAGGAAGCCCAGGGAGAAGACGGGCATCGACAGCAGGCCGACGTTGGCGGTGGCCAGCAGCCAGCTGCGCTTGGGCCGCAACGCCTCCCACAGTCCCCACAGGCCGCCGAGGACGAGCTCGACCAGGAGGGCGGCGGCGGCGAGGACGGCGGTGGCGGGGAGCCGTTCGAGGATCAGCGAGAGGACGGGGCGGTCGTTGGAGTAGGAGGTTCCCAGGTCTCCGGTCGCCACCGAGCTGAGGTAGTGGCCGAGCTGGGACCAGAGGGGGTCGTCGAGGTAGAGCCGTCCGCGGATCTCGGCGAGGACCTCCGGGCTCGCCTTCGGTCCGGCGATGCTGCGTGCCGGATCGCCCGGGACGACGTACTGCAGGACGAAGGTGAGCAGGACCACCGCCAGGACGGTGAACAGGCCCAGCAGGATGCGTATGCCTATGCGTCGAGCCATGAGCGTCGCTCCGAGAGGGGGTTGCGGCGGTTGAGCCCTTCGGCGATCAGGACGAAGGCCAGGACGGTCGCGATGACGAGGACGAGGGGGATGACGAGGGTGTGCGGGGCGTAGGTCATGCTGTCGGAGCCGTCGGCGAGCATGTTGCCGATCTCCGGGACCGGCGGCTGGATACCCGCTCCCAGGTACGACAGGCCGGCGCCGACGACCACGACGGCCGCGCCGTTGAGCGCCGCGACGTTCAGCAGGATGGTGGACAGGTGGGGCAGCACGTGGCGGCGCAGCGCCGTGTGCCGGCTCACGCCGTGCGCGAGGGCGGCTTCGACGTACCCGCGGCTGCGCAGCCGCGCGGTCTCGCCGTGCACCAGCCGTGCGGTCCAGGCCCAGTACAGGGCGGTGACGACGATGATGATGCCGGTGGTGCCGCGGCCCACGATGCTCGCCAGCGCCAGGCCGGACAGCACGGTGGGGATGGACAGGAAGACGTCGACCAGGCGCATCAGGCCCTGCTCGATCCAGCCCCGGTAGAAACCGGCGACGAGTCCCACCAGGGCGCCCAGGCCGACGGAGGTGACGTTGGCGACGAGGGCGATGACCAGGGTGGCCCGCAGCCCGTGGAGCGAGCGGGCGAGCATGTCGCGGCCGATGGCGTCGGTCCCCAGCGGATGGCCCGGCGCCCCGATCCCGCTGGGCAGGCCGTTGGCGGTGAGGCTGTCGGTGTAGATCGTGTACGGCGATCCGGCCAGCGGGGCGAGCAGCGCCAGCAGGCCCAGTACGCCGAACAGACAGAGCCCGGCGATCCACAGCCGGCTCCCTCCCTTCCGGACGGACCGGGCCGCGGCGGCGGCCGCCGGGGGGCCCATCTGCCCGGGGGACGGCGCCGCGGCGGGCGCGGGCGTCTGCGCGGAGACGGGAAGAGCACTCATCGTTTCACCCACAACCGGTCGTAGTAGGTGCCCGTCTCTCCGCGCATCTGGTAGTTGCGGATCTGCGGTGCACGTGCGGCGAGGAAGTTCATGCTGCCGACGAAGACCCCGGCGGCGTCGCGGACGAGTTCGTCCTCGGCCTCGGCGAGGAGCGAGTTGGCGGCCTCCGCGGTGCGGGCCTTGCGGGCCTTGACGGTGAGTGCGTCGACGCGGGCGTTGCGGTATCCGGCGTAGTTGTACGGGGCGGACGAGGTGAAGTTGGAGGAGACGAGTTCGAGGGCGCTGTTCAGGGTGATGTAGAGGTGCGACCCGTAGAGGTCGCCCTCGCCCTTGGAGGTGGCCAGCTCGAAGGCGGACTGGCTCATGGCGTTCAGCTCGATCTCCACTCCCACCGCGTCGAACTGCTGCTGGAGGACCTGTCCGAGCAGCGGCCAGGGGTCCTGGGTGCCGTGCAGGAAGTCCAGGCGGAGCCGGTGCACGCCCGCCTCCTTGAGGAGGGCGCGGGCCCGGTCCGGGTCGTGGGTGTAGGGCTTCGCGGTGCGCCGGTAGCGGTCGAGGCTCTTGGGGAAGGGACAGCCCCACGGGTCCGACAGGCCGAAGTTGAGGCGCATGAGCTGCTCCCGGTCGACCGCCCAGTTCAGGGCCTGCCGGACGCGGGGGTCGCGCAGTTCCTTGCGCTTCTGGTTGACCGAGAGCCACTGCGTGCCGCGGACCGGAATGGGCTGTACGAAGCGCTCGCGCGAGGACGCGTCGGCGGTGAAGCGGGCCGCCTGGCTGGCCACCAGGCCCTCGCCGAGCACGTCGACCCGGCCTCCGCTGAGCTGGAGCGTCTGGAGGGGGTAGTCGATGCCCCAGCGGTACTCCAAGGTGTCGATGAGCGGGGTGCCGCGCCAGAAGTACTGGTCGAACGGCTCGAAGACCGCCCGCCGGCCCTTGCTGTCGTAGCGGGTGATGCGCATCGGGCCGTTGCCGACCGGGGTCCGGCCGAATTCGGCGCCGAGGCGGCGGATCTCCTCGCCGGGCAGGGCGGCGGTGTACGGCATGCACAGCAGTGCGGAGAAGAGGACATCGGGCTCGGTGAGCCGGACGCGCAGGGTGTGGGGGTCCAGGGCCCGCAGGCCGCGGATGCTCTTGGCCTTCTGCTCGTAGACCGCCTCGGCACCCTCGATCCCGAAGAGGAAGCTCGACGCCCAGGACGCGAGCTCTGGATCCATCAGGCGCGTCCAGGTGTAGACGTAGTCCTGGGCGGTCACCGGCCGGCCGTTGTGGAAGCGCACGTCCGGTCTGACCGGGATGGTGTACACCCTGCCGTCCGCGGAGATCTGCGGCATGGCGGCAGCGGCGTTCGGGACGGGGCCGTCGTACTGGCCGGCGTACTGGTAGAGCGGCGCGTACAGGACCGTGGAGATGGCCTCCCAGCTGTGCAGGTCCCAGCCGACCGCCGGATCGTAGGACTGCGCCTCGTTGGACCAGACGGTGATCACCTTGCCGTCGCGCCGTGCGCCGGCCGGGTCGCCCGGCCCGGGCGCCCACCGCGTCACGTCGGCCGGGGCGCCGGGGCGGGCCGGGGGCGGATCACCACCGCAGCCGCTCAACAGGACGGCGGCGGCGCCCGCGGCTCCGGCGCCCAGGGCCTGCCGTCGGGTCGGTTTGTGATGTGGTCCGGTCATGATGTCCTCTCGTGGAGCTGCCGCTGCGCGGGATGACCGGACGGCAGGGCGGCCCCTGGCGTCGGGAGCGAAGGGACGGCGCACGGTGGTTCACGCAGGAGCGCCGGGGCCCGGAGTACTCGGCTCATCCCGCCGCACCGAGGCGGTTCCATCACCATTGAATGGTTTTTATTTCCATATATTCGTGCAGGCCGTGTACGCCACGTTCCCGTCCTGTTCCGGACTGCTTGTATCCGCCGGTGGGGGCGTACACGCTGAAGTCGGCGTTGTTCACGGTGACCAGTCCGGCCCGGATCTGCCGGGCGAACCGCTCGGCGCGGAGCGGATCGGCGCACCACACCGCTCCCGCGAGTCCGTAGATCGAATCGTTGGCGATGCGGACGGCCTCCCGCTCGTCCCGGTAGCGCAGGAAGCACACCACCGGGCCGAAGATCTCTTCCCGGGCGATCACCATGTCGTTGGTGACATCGGCGAAGACGGTGGGCAGCACCCAGTGGCCGGCGTCCAGGCCCTCGGGCACCCGGTCCTGCGGGACCCTGCCGCCGGCGACCAGGCGCGCGCCTTCCGCCACTCCCCGGTCGATGTGGGCCGGCACGGCGGCGTACTGCCGGGCGGTGGCGACGGGGCCGATGCGCTCGCCGCTGAGGGCCGGGTCGCCGAGCGTCCAGCGCCCGGCCTCCTCTTCGGCGAGGTCGACCGCCTCCTGGTACACCGAGTCGGGGAGCAGGACGCGGGTGCAGGCGGTGCAGGTCTGCCCCGAGTTGTAGAAGGCGTCGGAGAGCGCCAGCCGTACCGCCTCGCCGAGGTCCTTGACCGTCGTGCCGTCCGGTTCGTCGGCGAGGATCACCCGGGCGGACTTGCCGCCGAGCTCCAGACCGACGCGTGTGACGGTTCCGGCGGCGGCCGCGGCGACGGACCTGCCCGCCCCGGTGGACCCGGTGAAGGACACCGCGTCGACGCCGGGGTGGGACGAGAGCGCCTCTCCCACGACCGTGCCGGAGCCGGTGACCAGGTTGAACACGCCGCCGGGCGCCCCGATCGCGGGGCACACGTCGGCGAAGACCTCGGCGAGCAGGTAGGCGTTCAGCGGGGCGTCGCAGCTCGGCTTGAGGACGACCGTGCAGCCGGCGGCGAGCGCCGCGGCGACCTTGGCCGCGATGAGATACAGCGGATAGTTCCACGGCGTGATGGCGGCGACGACGCCCACCGGCTCCTGGACGACCTGGGAGGTGCCGATGCGCTCCTCCCAGGCGTGGTCGGCGAGGATGCCCGCGTAGGACTCGAACACCTCGGCCGCGAGCCGCGTCTGTACGTACAGGGCGTTGTCGAGCGGGGCGCCCATCTCGGCGCTGATGAGCTCGGCGAACTCCGTCTCGCGCCCCCGGATGCCCTCGGCGACCATGGCCAGCAGTGCCCGGCGGAGGCCGACATCCGCCGCGGCCCACACCGGGAAGGCGGTCCGGGCGGCGGTCACGGCCGCGGACACGTCCTCCGCCGTGCCCTTGGGGACCCGGCCCACCGCTTCGCGCCCGGTGGGATCGGCGACGACGGAGTGCGGTCCGTCCGGCCCACCGGCCGGGGACTGCCACGTGCCGCCGATCCAGAAGTGCCGGCGCTCCGCACCGGGGCGGCTCCTGGTGGTGGTGTGGGTGACCGGCTGACCCATGGTCGTACTCCTCAAGGGCGACTGCGGGTTCGGTGGACAACGGCGCGGTGGGGCCGGAAGGCGGCCGCGCGCTTGGCTGATTCCGAACGGTAGGTCGCTACTGATTTGTGAGTCAATAGAGACCGCGCAATCGCTGACTCCCGAATCAATAACCCGCAGCGGAGGCGGCTGCCGGGAAAGGCAGGTGCACGGGCCGTCGTACGGGTACGTCCCGGCTGGTCAGGCGCTGTGCCGGCGGGAGGGGGTGTCGTACCGGCAGGTTCTCATCGCAGGCATGACCCCTCACGAAGCAGCACTGCTGATGCCCGCCGTACCGGCTCCGCTCGACCGGTGCCGTGCCCTGGCGGCCGTCGACGCCGTCACTCCCGCAACCAACGGTCTCCCACCGTCGCTGAGCCCCTTCCCAACTGATGGACGAGCTGGCCAGTTGGGCTGGCAGACAGGCGAAGACCCCGGTGGATGGGTTTTCGACAGGTGACGGCCGAGTCCAGGTCCTCGGCCGTGACATCGCTGCGCAGCCCAGCGGGGACGTAGCGCAGCGCCAGGCGGCGCGGCAGATCCAGACTTTCGCCCGCGGATCGAGCACGGCGGCCCCTGTCCCGGCGCAGCGGCATCAGCGCCCGTTCGAACGGGACGATCACATCATCGCAGGCGGCCCGCATGGCCACGCTGTCGGCGTGGTCGTACGTCAACTCACGGTCCGGCGCGATCTCCCACTTCAGACCGTCGGGAAGCTGGGCGGTCAGGCGGCGGTGCAGCGGGTCAATGGCCAGCGGGAGGCCATCCTTGTCGAGTCGGGCACGCTCGGCGGCGGGCAGGCCGACAAGCAGCCCGGCAAGGCGGCCAGCTCCGTCATCGACTCCTGGGTTCGCTCGTCCAGGTCCGGATCCTCGCAGGCGACGAGGTGGAGCGGATCGGCGGCCGAGGGAGCGAGGGAGACCTCGCCCGTGCCCGTCCAGCCGTCATGGGCGTCCGAGGTGCGGAAGGGCACCCGGACGATGCGGTTCACGTCCCAGCCGCGCCCTTCGGCGCTGGGGATGAGCTTGAGCGTGAAGTGGTGGGCGAACCACGCGGGAATCGGGTCGCCGGGGCGGTCGCCGGTGGTGGGGGCGTGACCGGTGACGGCAGCGGGGGTGTCGCCGCTCGGGGTGGGAGCCGGGGCGTGACCGGAGACGGCGGCCGAAGCGCCGCCGGTGACCGGGGCATGAACGGTGGTGGAGGCAGGGGCGGCGCCGGCAGCGACAGCCGGGGCGTGGCCGGTGACGGTCACCACCTCGATGCCGTTGGCGGTGACGATCCTCCCGGTCACCGCGCCGGCGTGCTGCTCCAGCGTCACCGAGCGCGCCTGCTTCTTCGGCAGCCCGAAGATCTCCCTCCCGAGCGTGCCGTGATTGAGGCCCTCGATGAAGAAGATGAGCGGGTACGCCCCGATCTCGTCCCCTCGGCGGCAGCGCACGGACACCCCGGCCTGCATGTACGGCGGACGCTGTTCCACGCTGCCGTCCGGCAGCCGGAAGGCCGCCCCCATGAACTCGGCGACCCAGATCGCGACCCGTGGATCCCCGGTCGGCCGCAGGGGCTCGGGAAGAAGTGCGGCGATGGTCTCCGGCCGGGTGCGGTACTCCACGGTGAGCCAGCGCAGGCTCACCGACTCGCTGCCGACCCCGTACGGCGGCGCGAACGCCGGCATGGACACCGGCGGCCGGCCGGGGGTTGCGTCCTGGTGCTGCGCAGCGGACATCTCCTGGTCTCCTCTTCAGCCGACCGGCGCCGGGGCGCGTACGGACGCGGCGATCGCGGAGGTGATCACGCCGACGACGGAATGACGGCCTCTGCGAGTACCGGTGCCGCCGGGATGCGGACGGGCGGAGTGCCCACGCGAACCGGCGGGCAGCGCAGGGCCACCCCGGACTCGGCGACGGCGGCGACGATCTCGCCGCCCGCTCCCCCGGTCGTGTGCGCCTCGTGGACGACGGCGAGGCGCCCGGTGCGCTCGACGCTCGCCAGCACCGCATCCAGGTCGAGCGGCCGGATCCAGCGGGCGTCGATCACTTCGGCCTCGATGCCCCGGCCGGCGAGCGCCTCCGCCGCCTCCAGCACCCGGTGCTGCATCGAGCCCCAGGTCAGCACCGTCACATCGGAGCCGGGCCGGCGGACGGCGCTCCCGCCGACGGAGGCCACGTCCCCGCCGAGCCGTACCTCCTGCTTGCCCGCGTGGTAGAGCGTGCCGTTCTCGATCACGACCACCGGGTCGTCGCACCAGATCGCGGAGAGCAGCAGGTCGTACGCGTCCTGATGGGTCGTCGGCATACAGACGCGCAGCCCCGGCACATGCGCGAAGAACGCTTCCAGGCTCTGCGAGTGCTGGGCGCAGGCCCCCGGCGCACTGCCCTGCTGGGTGCGGACGGTGATCGGCGCGCTCAGCCTGCCGCGCGAGATGTAACGGACGTTCGCCGCCTGGTTGACGAGTTGGTCGAGCGCGACCAGCGAGAAGTCCGCCCACATGATCTCGGCGATCGGCCGCCGCCCGAACATGGCCGCGCCGACGGCTCCGCCGAGGATCGCGGACTCGGAGATGGGGGTGTCGAAGACCCGCTCGCCGAACTGTTTGCGCAGCCCCTTGGTCACTCCGAAGACGCCTCCCGGCGCGGACACGTCCTCGCCGAACAGGAGGGTTTCCGGCCGCTCCTCAAGGGCGCGCCGCAAAGCCGCGTTGACGGCTTCGGCGTAGGAGAGGCGCTTGGTCTGCTCAGGCATAGAGGTGCTCCCATACGGTCGCGGGATCGGCGAGTTGGTCGGAGAGCGCGCGGCGGGAGGCGTCGGTGATCTCCGTACGCACCCGCTCGGCGGTCTCGTCCAGCTCCGCCTCGGTGACGCCCGACTCCCTCAGTACGGCGAGGAGCCGGCCGATCGGTTCGGCGGCCAGCGCGGCGCCGGCGGCGATCGGCGCGCCCGCGCCGACGATGGAGTTCTCGCCGTACATCCCGTGGTCGGGGGCGGTCAGATAGGCGGAGCCGCCGCGTCCGCCGTTCATGCCGCTCTCGCGGCCCAGCAGTTCGGCGATGAGCGGGTACGGCGGTGTGCCGCAGGCGAGCGTCCAGCCGTGTCCCCGGTAGGTGGGGAACACCGCGTCACGGCTCAGGTCGAGTGCGGCGCAGGCTCCGGCGTAGATCGCTTCCTGGCCGTTGCACAGATGGACGGAGCCGACGATGTCGTCGGTCGCCCGCAGCCGGGCGACCTCCTCCTCGAAGTACCGGATGCGCTGCATCGACTCCAGAAAGCCGAGCAGCGTGGCTGTTTCAGGCATGGGGGTACCCACTGTCCTTTCCTTACAGGGATTCTGCTGTCGCCACCGGAGCGTGCGCGACAGGGCTACGCGGCCGTTGGCAGGGGCTGATGGCAACAGGGGCCGGTGGTGGGGCGGGCCGGTGGGGCGGCCGGGGGTCAGCCGCTGGGCGGATCCGTCGGCTGGGCAGAGGGTACGGTCAGCCTGCCGGTGCGCAGAAGGCCGGTCGCCATGGACGCGGCGGCGCGTACCTCCGTGGTGAGCCAGGACTGCCGTTCCTGGAAGCGGCTCGTGGGGACGGAGACGGTGAACGCTCCGGTCGGGGAGCCGGTGCTGCCGAAGAAGGGGGCCGAGACGCAGCAGACGTCGTCGGTGAACTCCTCCAGATCCAGGGCGTATCCCTGTCGGCGGCGCCGGAGATGGCTTCCGGACATCAGGACGGCTCAGGCCGGTAGGGCGGACCCGCCCCGGGCAGCGGACGGAGACCGCTTGCTGCCCGGGCAGGCAACCCCCGTCCCTCACCCGGGTGGACCGACCTCGCCCCGCACGCTCGGGCGGGCCGCGTCCGCCCGGGCTTCGCCACTCGCGTGCGCGGCTCCGGCCCCGGGCGCGACCACACACCCTGTTTGGTGCTCGTATGCCTCAAGCTGCTCTGCTCGCCCACGATCTCGTCCGCACGCTCGGCAGCCGCCGGGTTCTCGACGGCTTCTCCCTCACCGCGGCGCCCGGCCGCCGGATCGGATCGGCCGGCGAGAACGGCGCTGGAAAGTCCACCCTGCTGCGGCTGCTCGCCGACGAGGACACACCCGATGCCGGCACCGTGGTCCGCCCGGCGAGCCTCGGCTTTCTGCCGCAGGAGATACCGTTCGACGCCGCCTCGACCATCTCCGATGTGCTCGATCACGCTCTGCGGGAAGCCCGCGAGGAACTCGTCGGACTCGACCGGATCGCCGGACTCGACCGGATCGCCGGGACAACACAGGACTCACCCGGCTACGCCGCCCTGTTGGTCGAGTACGGCGTGCGGCTGGACCGGGCGCAGGAGAACGGGGCCTGGGACGCTGACCGGCGCGCTGCGATCGTCCTCGCCGGACTCGGCCTGGGCGCCATCCCGTACGACCGGACTCTCGGGACCCTTTCCGGCGGGCAGCGCAGCCGGCTCGCGCTCGCCGCGTTGCTGACCAGGCGGCCCGCCGCGCTCCTGCTCGACGAGCCCACCAACCACCTCTCGCCTCTGCTCTGCGACGAACTGCAGGAGGCTCTGGGCACCAGTCTTGTGCCGTGGTGATCGCCAGCCACGACCGGTGGTTGCGCTCCCGCTGGCCGGGCCGTGAGTTCCGGCTCCGACCGCGGTGCGTTTCGTGCCGGCCCGAGCTCTGAGCCTGTACAGCGGCAGCCGAGGTTCTTCACCGTGGGGTACGAACGGCGCTCCTGGCCGAAGCGGGCGCTGGAGCCGACGGCGGCGATGGTGAGGTGCACGGCGCGGGTGACCGCGGTGGGGGCGGCGGCGCTGACCGGGCGCCAGGTATCGGTCAGCTCCCGAGCGAGCGGGCAGTGCCGTGCTCCCGCCTGGCAAGGAAGGCCCTTGACCGAGCGCCGTAGCCGTACCGGCCAGACTTGCACCGTCTCGCCCTGCCCTTTCTCGTTCGACGTGGCCCCCCGTCCGATGTATCGGTCCGATGGCCGGACGGCAGGACCGAGACACGGCCGGTGAAGAAGCCGGGGAAGGACGGCGCCCCGCCTGCTGCGTCGCCGACCAGGCAGTCCGCTCGTGTGCGCGGTCACCGCGGGTACGGATGTCGTCGGACCGGCCGGTGCAGCGGTCCCCCGGCGCGGTCCGCGTCAGCTTCGCGGGCGCGGGGCCGGGAACCAGGATCCTGCGGCGGATTGTTTTGGCCATCATTGTGCGGAGCCCGCAGCGCGTGGTTGTCAGAGGCTCCCACCTCCCACACTCTGCCTTGCATATGGGCCTTCCGGGCCCCTGGTAAGCCAAGGGAGGGCAACACCCATGCCGATACTGAGAAGGACCGGACCGGCGGCCGCAGCCGTCGCAGCGCTCATGGTCCCGACCGCCCTGTCGGGAACGGCCGCCGCATCCGACGCTCCCGTCGCCAGCCGCCCGCAAGCCGGTGAGAAGCTGCAGAGCACCGTGGGTGCCCTGGGCGAATGCACCTGGGTGTTCTGCGGAACCGTCGGGAACCACAGCGCGGCCAACGCCGATCTGCGGATCACCAACAACTGGCCGCCGGGAAGCGGATCTACGGCCTACGTGAAACCCGGACAATCATCCCGCCAGTACTTCAAGGACACCGACGGGTTCTTGATTCCGTCTGGGTGTACAGGTGTACGAGCCTGGGCTCCCGACTACCCCGGCGGCTACTGGTACAAGATCACCGACATCTACAACGACACAGTCCGGCTCGTTTGCTGAAGCAGATCGGCAACGTCTGCGGTAGCAAGACGTTGTTTCAGTTGGTGAGGCGGCGGTGGCGGATGAGGGTTGCGGCTATGCCGACGAAGGCGAGGAAGTGCTCGGGGCCGAGCAGCTTCGAGGACTCGATCCCCTTGCGGGTGGCGGGATGCCTGACGGAATCGGATGGATCGGTGAGCACAGCGACGAGGTGGCGAAGCGCGGCGTAAACGGGATGCGTGGCGGCATCTCGCTCACAGCAGCCCGCGGTGTGGAGGCGGAGGAGTTCCTGGTCCGTCTCGGAGCGGACCGCGAACAGCTTCGGTGCCAGGATCTGTACAGGGACCGGGATGAGCTGGCTGCCCCTTCCGGCGTGGACATGGCGCAGGTCAGCCGCGCGATGTACGGCACCTGCGGGGAGTGGGTGTACGTCCTGGAGGACGGCTTCGCCGCTACCTGGTTTTTCGGCTACCGGGCCGTGCCGGAGATGGCGCCACTCGTGGGTGAGGAGATCATCTGCCTCACCCTGAACCACCACGACGCCCCCTCCCTGATCCTCCATGCTCCCGGAGACGACGGGCGGACGTGGGAGGCCGAGTTCCGCGGGAGCGTGGATTGGTCGTCGGAACTGGACGCAGCGCTGCGGGCGGCGGGGGCTGTGTTCCCGTCCCTGTACGACGGCGTGTCCACCGAGGCGGCGGTGGAGCTGTACTACGAGGAGCATACGCACGAGATCCCGGCACGTGTAGTCACCGGCGTCGGCCGCTACTGCGGCCTCACGATCGACCGCGCCACGGTCGAGGCCGGACTGCTCCCGCTGGTCATTCTCCCCGTGCCGGTGGTCTGACCCACCGGCCGGTGGGGACGCCCCTCGTGGGATCCCCACCGGCTTCTGGGTGGTGGCCGCTGCTTTCCCACGGCATCGCCCTGCGCACGCCGGCTTCGTGCGGCGAGCCCAAGCAGCGGCCGCAGCTCTTGCGCAGGCCGCCGAGGAGCTCCAAGAATGCGGCGCCCGCTTCGAGTTGACCGGCGCGCTGGCCGACCTCAGCGATGCGCACCACGCCCTGGGCGAGTCCGACCGGGCGCGGATGATGGCGCGGCGCGCCTGACAGGTGGCCACCGACTGCAAAGCGGGGTCGCTGCTCCAACGGCGGTCGTTGAACCAGGCGGTGGCCCTGCCGGAGCCACCGGCCGCCACCGCGGGCCTGACCTCCTTGAGCGACGCCGAGCGGCGGGTGGCCGCGCTCGCCGTCAAGGGACACACCAACCGGGAGATGGCCCGCAAGCTCTCCGGCACGGTCAGCACCGTGGAGCAGGATACGACCAGGGCATACCGGAAGCTGGACGTACGCAACCGCGCGGATCTGCCGATCCGCCTCCAGCCGAGCACCGTCACCCCGGCCTGATAACCGCCGCACGGAGTCAGGAGGTGGCAGACGGCCGCTGGTAGGCGCGCAGGAAGACGCGGACACCACTGACGACGATCCGCTCGATATCGGCGTCCTCGACGGGGAGCACACCGAACAGCGAGCGGTTGTTCACGCTGCTGGTGACCAGCGCGCCGAAGTGCGCCGCGGCCTGCATCGGGTCGGGCACGTCAAGGCGGCTGCGTTCGGCCAGCGCGGCCAGTCGCCCGGCCAGCGCGACCTGTTCGTTCCCCGGGGCGCCCCGGCGGTCGAGCAGCGCGGGGAAGTGCGCGGCCTCGGCGATCACCAGGCGGATCGCGGAGGCGCGGTCCTGGGAGCGCGCCACACTGGAGCCCAGTTCGCGGCCGAAGGCGATCATGGCCGCCTCGATGTCGGTGACATCGTCGCCGAGCGTGCGGTCCAGGATGTCAACGAACCGTTCCATCAGCGCGGTCTCGGCCTCTTCGATGACCGAGAGGAACAGCCGCTCCTTGTCGCCGTAGTAGTCGTACACCGTCCGCTTGGAGACGCCGGCCTCCAGGGCCACGGCGTCCATGCTGGTCCGTGCGACCCCGTCACGCAGGAAGAGTTCCAGCGCGGCTTCGACGATCGACGCCCGCTTCTCCGCGGACCCCTGGCGCAGCCGACCGCTGGCCTCACTCCGCCGCGGATCTGTTGTGGGCGGGCTCGTCACTGGATGGCTCCTCAGGTCTTTCGGCGGCACTGAAAATAAGCGTACATCACTACACTGCACCGTGTAGTGTCATTCTCATGACGAGCTCGCCCGCCGGAGCTTCCCCGGTCACAGAAGCGCCCGCAGCCCCAGAACGGCTGGACCCCGCACTGATCCGACTCGGAGTGGTCCTCGTCATCGGCGCCATCGCGTCGATGCTGGACGCCACGATCGTGAGCGTCGCGATCGTCCGTCTCTCCCGTGAGTTCCATACGGACATCGTCACGATCCAATGGGCGACCACCGGCTATCTGCTCGCCCTGTCGATGGTCATCCCCCTCACCGGCTGGGCAGTCGAGCGGTTCGGCGCCAGGACGATGTGGATCTTTTCCCTGAGCGCGTTCCTGCTCGGGTCGGTGCTCTGCGGCATGGCCTGGTCCGTGGACAGCCTCATCGGCTTCCGCGTACTCCAGGGCATCGGCGGCGGCATGATCGCCCCGGTGATGCAGACCATCCTGGTCCGCGCCGCCGGTCCCCGGCGGATCGGCCGGATCATGAGCATCGTGGCCGTGCCAGGACACCTCGCGCCCATCATCGGCCCGCTCGCCGGCGGCTTGATCATCGACAGCATCAGCTGGCGTTGGATCTTCTACGTCAACGTCCCGATCTGCCTCATCGCCCTGCTGCTGGCCTGGCGCACCGTGCCCAAGGACGCCACGGGCAAGGGCGAACGGGCCCGCCTTGACGTCCTCGGCCTGACCCTGCTCTCCCCCGGTCTCGCGGCCATCATCTACGGCCTGTCGCAGACCGGCACCGCCGACGGGTTCGCGGCGACCCCGGTCGTCATCGCCCTCACCTTGGGCGTGCTCCTGCTGCTCGCCTTCGCATGGCACGCGCTGCGCACCAAGATCACGCCGATCATCGACCTGCGACTGTTCAGGAACCGGTCGTTCTCCATCGCCACCATGCTGATGTTCCTCGGCGGGATGTCGGTCTTCGGAGCGATGCTGCTGCTGCCGCTGTACTACCAACAGGTGCGGGGCGAGACCGCGTTCTCGGCCGGCATGCTGCTCGCCCCCCAGTCGGTCGGCACGATCATCGCCTTGTTGTACGTCGGCAGGCTCACCGACAGAATCGGCGCCCGGCCCATCGTGCTCACCGGTGTCGGGATCGGAGTGGTCGGCACCCTCGCGTACACCCAGGTCCAGGCCGACACCAGCGTGTGGCTGCTCAGCGGGTCGCTGCTGATCTGGGGCATCGGTATCGCGGCCTCGATGGTGCCGATCATGAGCGCCGCCTACCAGGGGCTGGCGCCCGCCTCGATCCCCCGGGCGACCAGCGCGATCTCGGTCATCCAGCGGCTCGGCGGCTCGTTCGGCACCGCCATTCTCGCGGTGATCCTGCAGCGCGAGATCACCACCCACACCGCGGACGGGGGGCGAACCGCGGAGAATCTGACCTCGGCCTTCGGCGCCACGTTCTGGTGGATTCTCGGGTTCACGGCGCTGACCCTTGTGCCGGCGCTGTTGTTGCCACGACCCCGGAAAGCAGCTCCTGCTACAGCGAGTTGATGCCGCATCAGGATGGATCGGAACACCGAACGCCTCCCAGTGGGCATACACCCGCCGGAAGGCGTTCGGCTCGCGCGCTGGCCGCGGACCGTCTGCGGCCGGTCGCGCGCCTACCCGCACCCTCTACGGACGCAGGCCCTACCCACAGCTCATGGTCAGACCTTGCCGATGCGGCGGAGGAACTCGTCCAGGCGCTCGGGGTCCGGCTCTTGGGCGGCCCAGGTGTCCGGGTCGTCGGCCGTCGGCAGGGCGCGCGGGAACATGGGCCCGCCCATCGGCTCCTGGCCTCCAGGCCCGGGTCCTAAGGAGGGGCCCGTCACCGACGGGATGGCCACGCTGCGCGGCACCACCACACTCGCCGGGACAACACTGTTCATGGCGGATGCCTTCCGCAGGGCCGTGTCCACCACAGGGATCCCGCTGCCCGACGCCGTACAAATGACGTCCCGCACCGCTGCCCGCCTCATCGGACTGAACGACCGCGGTGCACGGCAGCCCGGACTGCGCGCCGACATGGTCGAGCTGGACGCAGGCCTGCGACCCACCCGGGTCTGGCTCGGCGGCACAACCGTCACGTAACCACGAAACCCCGACAGACGACACACCCGCCACAACAAGCCGATCGTGTTCCCGCTGACGCCGAGAAGTTACGCGAGGGACGTGACGGTGCTGCCCGGACGGGTCGGCCGGCAGGCCCCGGACTGACGGATCTGCTCCTCACTCATGGCCGACGGGCCGTCCGGGCGTCGGCGCTGGGCGCGACGTGCCGGGGCTTCATGCGGCGGCGACCGTCGCCGCCACGGCGGTGACGACGGCCGGCACCACGATGGCGAGAGTGACGCGCCTCGCACGGAGTCCTTTCCGCCTGCCGGCTGGCTGGCGGGATGCCTGACGGAACCGGTTGAAGGGAAATCCGGGATTGCCGCTCCGCGGCACCACCGCTCGCGTTCAATGGTGTCCGGCCAGAAGTTCGCGCACACGTGCGAGAGAACCAGGCCTCACGTGGAAGGGGCGGCCGGGGAACGGCGAACCGAAGTCGGAGCACCGCCCGGGCGCCACGGGTTGCCCGGACCGACACGTCGAGCCGCTCCACCGTCTCCCCCCGCCACGACGATTCGTCGATCGAGAGGAGACTCGGAATGAAGGAACGAGGCAGGTCGCGGAGATGGCTCGGCGCGGCCCTGGCGGTCTTGATGTCGTCGTTCGCGCTGGCGCCGGGAAGCGCGGAGGCCGACTCCGGGGGCCGCTGCTCCGGGGGGTATGTAGCCATCACATTCGACGACGGCCCCACGGACACCACGGCCGCGTACCTGAAGGCGCTGCGTGATGCCGGACGGATCAGGGCCACGTTCTTCGTGACCGGCACGTTAGCCCAGGCCCGCCCGGAGGGGACCCGGCGGATCGCCGCCGAAGGCCATCAGATCGGCAACCACTCGTACACCCACCCGAACCTCGTCGCACTCGACGCGCCCGCCGCCTTCGCGGAACTGCGCGACACCAGCCGCGTCATCCGGGCCCAGACGGGCCGGGCACCACAGCTCTTCCGGCCGCCGTTCGGGAGCACCGACGCACGGACCCGGCAGGACGCGGCCAGGCTCGGGATGACCGAGGTGATCTGGACGGCCGACACGGTCGACTGGAGCGGTATCTCCGCCGACACCATCGTGGCGAACGCGCTCACGGTACGGCCGGGCGGCATCATCCTCCTCCACGACGGCCTGCGGACGACACTCGCGGCCATCCCCGAGATCGTCGAAGGACTCGCCGAACGCGGCCTGTGCGCGGGCCGGATCGTCTACTCGGCCGCACCGGTCCAGGCATGGCCGGGCCTGACCTTCCACGCCAAGGCCGCGCGCTGGTGAGGTAGCAACCCCGGCGGCTGGTGGACCGTGTGCCGCCGTGCGTTCCTTGACGGATACGGGTACGGGTACGGCCCTCCCCTCCTCCGGCGCCGCCTCCCCTGCCCGCCCCGGTTCCGACCGGGATGCCGCCCGCGCCCGCCGGAGCGGCGCCGTCCGTGCCCGTATCGACGGTGGCCCTCGGCGGCCCCGACGGCGGTGCCGGTCCCGCTGCCGTCCGGACGGGTCTCCTCGCCCGCTGCCGCCCGGCGGGCGAGGAACTTGGCCAGCTCCCACACCACCAACAGCACCAGCGCGGACAGCAGCGCCCAGCCGAACTGCCGCAGATCGATCCGAGTGGTACCCAGAACGCGGCGGAAGGCATCCATCTGGGTCACGAGCACGGCGAGCACGAACTCCGAAAGAGCAGCCCGGTTCATCTGCCTGCTGTCGAACGTGCCGGTCGTCACAACCGAAGCGGTTTCACTGCGGCACTCGAACGCGGCCACGATCAGACAGAGCGCGAAGGCCGTGAAGGCCATGGAACTGCCCGCCTCCACACTGCCGAAGCGCGCCTCACCGAGCTTGATCAACCCGAGCAGGATGACGGCGCCCAGCCTTCCTGCCGCGCCGCGCCGAGATGGGGAGATATCGCCACATATCACCGGGTCGCACCGCGCGTCAAACGCACGGCGGCCGTTCGACTGACAGACCGCGACGCGCTTTGGGGGCCGGCCTTCCGCTTCCGGGCTCACGACGCCCCAGGACCCGCCGTGGCCGTACCGGATGCCGCCCGGCGGCCGCTCCATCGCGGCGGACTCGACCCTTCCGTCCTGGTCCGCGACTGGCACTCATGCCCCGGCGCCGCCCGCGATGACCGGAAGACCGGGACGTGGCGTACCCATGGCGTCGGCCATCATGCGGTACCGACCGGTCATCGCCGGGCGGCCGCGAGGGTGGGCGTCATGACGGCATCGGTCGCAGTCGCGGTCGGCACAAACATCGGACTCATTCCGCTGGTTCGAGCCCAGGTGGCTGAGTTGTTCTCCCCGAGGGCACGAGCGGAGCCGGTGGGCGGCGCCAGAGACGGAGATTTAGGGTCCCCAGCAGGGTTCCGCCCATGCCAAAGCAGAGAAGAATCGTTTCGCTATCGGGCGCGACGGCCACGTGGCGAATGAACAATTCGGTCAACCTTCACCCGTCTTAGGTCATTCTTTGCCACTTCATAGCCTTCGGCATGCCTTCCCTTGACGCTGTGCGGGGGCGGTCGTCCGCCTCGTCGTAGCCCTCAAGGGTCCGTTCCTGGCCCGCGAGGCTGCTCCACAACGCCATGACAGAAGGAGTCTCGGCATGATCCGCCATTCCAGGACGCTGTCTTCAGCGTGGTTCGCAGCGGTGGGGGCCACCGCACTGATCAGCGTGTTAGTGACCGCGCCGACGGCACACGCGGCGCATCTCTCCTGCGGTCAGACAGTCACGACCAGCGTCGTTCTCGATACCGACCTGCTCAACTGCCCCGGCGACGGTCTGGTCGTCGGCAGCAGTGGCATCACCATCGACCTCAACGGACGCACCGTCGACGGCGTCGGCCTGGGCGCCGGTATCCGCAACGACGGGTTCGGCAACGTCACCATCACCAACAGCGCCGGTACCCCGGCCCGTGTGAAGGAGTTCGACCACGGGGTCAAGCTCAACCCTGGCACGTCGGGCAACATCGTCGAAAAACTCACCATCCACAACAACGAACTCTCCGGCGTCGAACTCAACAACGCCGACAGCAACAACCGTGTACGCAACAACCTCATCGACCAGCAGGCTCAGAGAGGTGTCGCGATCACCGGCGGGTCGAGCGACAACGTGCTCGCCGACAACACGATCAGTGCCAACCAGGGCGGGGGCGTCTTCGTTCAGAACTCCGCCGGCAACCGCCTCGAAGGCAATCAGATCACCGGCAGCGGAGACGCCGGACTGGTCCTGGAAGGCTCCAGCGGCAACACCTTGCTGACGAACACCGTCGGCGGCAGCAGCGACGCCGCGATCATCCTGCGGCTCAGCTCGAACAACAACCTCGTCCAGAGCAACTCCTCCGCCCAGAACGCGGACGCCGGACTGACGGTTTCCGGTTCCACCGGCAACCGCATCCTGTCCAACACGTTCCGGGGCAGCGGCGACAGCGGAATCGTCCTCGATTCGTCCCACAGCAGCACGGTCACCGGCAACGATGTCAGCGCGAACACCGGCGGCATCGAGTTGAGCTACTCCGGCAACAACCTGATCCAGTCCAACATCGCGAACGACACCACCGGAGACGGGATCAGTCTGGCGCACTCCAACAACAACAACCTGGAACTCAATCAGGCCAACCGCAACGGCTCACGGGGCATCTACGTCGCCGGGGACGCAGCGCCCGGGGCCGGCAACCAGCTGGTTCGCAACACCACCAACGCCAACCTGAGCGATGGCATCGTCGTCGCGAAGCCCGTTCACACCATCCAGGGCAACACCGCCCGCGACAACCGCAGCTGGGGCATCTTCGCCAGCCCGGGCAATGTCGACGGCGGGGGCAACTTGGCCAGCAACAACGCCAAACCCGCCCAGTGCACGGGCGTCGTCTGTACCCCCTGAGATCTGGTGACCACGCCGGTCGGACGGAATCTGCCGACAACAAGCAGGTGATGAGCCCCACCGACCGGCCCGTCGGACGAGGCCGCGGCGGACCACGCCGCCCTGCTCCTCGCAGCTCGGGGGGCCGGTGCCGTCCAGGGCGACACAGCGCAGGGCGATGCACTGGCCCCGGTCCGGTTGAGCCTTGAAGCTGTTGGCCGAGGTGAAGGCCATCTCCGCGCTGTTCGCCCCGGCCCTACGGCACCGTTCAACGGCGGTACGGAGAGTGGTGTCGCGAACGATCGCGATCCGTACCGTCGCGGAACAGGGACTGCGCCCCGGCCGAACGATCCGCAGCCGCCCCGCCCTCGTCGTCATCGATCCCCCGCAATCGAACCCGCTCTGGCGTCGGAGCCCTTCACCCCGCGGTCGGCGGCACGCGGGTCCGGCCGGAGCGGCAGGCGCCGGCCCAGACCGCGAGGAGTAACTGCAGTCGCGGGCGACCCGGCAGAGATTCACACCGACGCCGTCTCTTGTGAGGACTGGGTGATGCGCTGGAGGGTGCGGAAGACAAGTGCGACGGAGCCGAGGGTGACGCGGTGGTGCCGGCCGCGCCAGGTGCGGCCTCGAAGTGCCCGGACCCCGTGCCTGCTTCACCTCGCGGTCGTCGCGTTCGACGCGCTCGGGTAACACGGCACCACAACCGGACGGGCGCGTGTGACGGCTCAGGGCATCGGCCTCACGTCCGAACCGCTCCCGGATACCCCACCCTCACTGGCATCAGCGCGTTGTCGTAGGCGTCGCCCACCGAGCCGATCGAGCCGCGATGCCGGCTGTGTCGAGGTGTTGGGCGAGGCGGAACGAGGTGTACTGACTGTCCGCGTCGGAGTGGTGGACGAGCTCGCCCGGCACCGACCGACGCGCCCTTCGCGGTCGCGCCGCGCGTTGATCGTACGCCCGACTTCATCGCGGTGCTTGTAGATCGTCTTGTCGAAGCCGGTGGGCCGGCCGCCTGCGCTGCCGCGGCGCCGGTGGTTGGCCCGCTGGTGTTGACGGGCGCAGGGGGACGGTCATCCAGTAGCGGCGGAGGACCTCGATCTCCTCGTGCACGTCGACGCCGATGCCGTTGATCTCATCTTCGGCCCGCCCCTCGGGTCGCACGGCACTCGGACCGTGTCAGCGTTGTGAGCCGTTACCGTTTCCGCGGGAATTCTCCGCCCTGACAACCGCCGCCTGTACCGGGATCTCCGGGCTACGCCGACAGCTCGGCCAACAGCCGGCGATAGATACGCGCGTAGGCGGTCAGCTGCGCCAACGACAGTTCATCGCAACGCGGATCGTCGGCGGCCGGCTTCGCCTGCGGGCCGAGGCGCACGGTGTCGACGCCGCAGGCGCGCAGTACGACGCCGTCGGTCGATCCCGTCCAGCCGGTGACCGGCGGCGGCTGCGCGCCGAACTCGTCGAGCCAGGCCGCCCGGGCGGCCGTCACCACCGGGGCGTCGGCAGGCGTGGCCGCGGCCGCCGCCACCGGCTCGGCCTCCACCTCGACCGCGCAGTTCCGCAGCCCCGAATCCGCGCACCGCGCCCGCAGCCGGTCGGCCAGCTCGGCCGCCAGCGCCTTCGGCTCCACCGGGTCGCCGGCGACGACGTACAGAACGATCCGCAGCTGGGCCGGCAACAGGTCCGGCTTGTCCGGCCAGCCCCCGCTGATCGCACCGATGCCGCAGGCCCGGCCGGTCTGCCCGGCCCGCGGGTCGGCGGCCAGGTAGGCCGTGCGCCAGCGGGCCAGCTCGTCCAGGACGACGCCGGCCGAGGCGACGACTCCGCCGGGTGGCGTGGCCGACTCCGCCATCATCGCGAGCCCGGAGCGGCCGGTCACCCGGACCGTCAGGTAGAGCGCGCCCGGCTCGTGCCACAGCAGCATGGGCGGGCCGCATTTCGCCACGATCGCCGACCGTGGCAGCGGGTACGCGTCGGCATAGGCCTCCAGGCCGGTGATCCCGGCGGTGCGGCGGTGCGTCCCAGAGCCCGCGAGCAGCAGCCGCCCGGCACCCGCCTCGGCGAAGGCGACCAGCGCGGTGGCGGCCGGCCCGCGGGCGACCCCCAGGCCGAAGCCGGCCACCACGTCACCGGCCACACGGAGCGGACCGGCCGGCGCGGCGTTGCCGGTGATGAGCCGGAGGCCCTCGCTGCCGTCGTCCAGGGATGTGTCGAGGTGAGAGTAGAGCAGCGGGCCGGCCCCGTGGGTGGCGATCAGGCTGCCGCCCTCGGGGGCGTACTCCTGCACCTGCCACTCGATGTGCGGCCACCGGTCCGCGCACCAGGCGCGCAACCGGTGGGCCGCCGTCCGCTCCTTCCCGCGTGGCGCGGTGGTCGCGTCGAGCAGGTGCAGCACGTCGAGCAGGTCCCGCCTCAAAAGCGTCCCCAGTCGTCGGAGGCCGGACGCCACACGTCGATGTTGCGCGGGTCGGCGGGCATCCTGCGGGGCCGGTGGGTCTCGTGCTCCTCCGGGGTGAACACCCGGTGCGCGTCGCACAGCTCGTACCGCGGGCCGAAGCGGGTGTCGTGCAGGTAGAACGCGATCGACGTCGACGCCGAGTGGTTGACGATGTCGGAGGCGATCGGGGCACCCTTGTACAGTGCACGGGCGCGCATCCGCATGACATGGTCGAGGCTCTTCATCGCGAAGCACAGGTGCGCGACGTAGTGCTCCTTGTTCTTCTGCACCGCGAGGCTGTGGTGGTAGCGGTCCTCGCAGCGGAAGAACGTGGTCGAGCCGACGACGTGGTCCGAGGGCAGGAACTTCAGGACGTGCCGGTAGAAGTCAAGCGTCTCCTCGAACTTCGCGGTGGCGATGAAGGGGTGCACCAGGTCGAGCGGCCGGATCTCGATGTGCGGCGGCTCGGCGTACTCCTGGAACTCGGTGAACAGCTCGATGATCAGGCCGTTCGGGTCCTTCACCGCGAAGCCGTTGTCGCACAGGGCTTTCTGCCGCTCCTGCAGTTCGAGGACTTCGAGGCCGGCGTCGGACACGCTCTTGTGCAGCTGCTCCAGGACCTCCTCGCTCTCCACGCTGTAGCCGACCGCGGTCGTCCACCCGTCGGTGCGCTCGGGCGCGTGGATCAGCTCGATCGCGTGGTGCTCGATGCCGGCGCGCAGATAGGCGTACTCGTCCGTACGCTGTTCCCGCTGCAGACCGACGTGGTATTCGAGGAAGTCGATCGTGGCCTGCATGTCCGGAACCTCGATCCGGGCGTACTCCATGCCGTACGGGCCGTGCGGACGGGTGCTCACCGGCGATGTCCTTCCTGCGGCGAGCGACGCACGCTCGGCGCACTCGAACGAGGTGATGGCCTGCTGGGCGATGACCGGTCGCCAGCGGGTGCGCACGAAGTTCTCGTGGGACTCGCTGCCGAGATAGGCGAGCAGGTCGTCCTGACTGTCGAAGTCGACGGCCATCGTGTGGGTGAAGGTCTGGTCGCGGGTGCTGATGTTCTCGCCGAGGACGAAGCCGCGCATGGCCGGGTACCGGTCCGGGAAGGTACGCAGCTCGCCCAGCACGGACTCGCGCGTCGCCTGGTCGACTCCGCCGGCGAAACGGAAGGACAGGGTGTGTCTGATCATCGGGTCACCATCCGTCGCCGGCTAGAGGATGAAGCTGAGCCGGGCGCCTGCCGCCAGCGACTCGTGGCCGAGGACGGAGCGCCGCAACCGGAAACGGAGCCCGTCCTCGGTCGGTACCAGCAGATGGTCGTACCACCCGACGTAGGCGTCGAAGTGCCCGTCGCGGGCGCGGTGCACCACGAAGGAGGCCGCCACCCGGAAGGAGTCCTCCGTATTCTCGGACAGCCGCACATTGGACACCAGCCGGTGCGTGCGCGAGTGCGGGTTCTCGGCGTGCGCCTTGCGGGACTTCAGGCGCTTGACCCGGGCGAGGAGCAGGTCCCAGTCGTCGTCGACGAAGGAACCGGTCTCGTGCGGCGACCAGCCGGGGCGGTGGTCGGTCGTCGGGATCTCGTAGCGGGCGCCGGGCTCGAAGAGGGCGAGCCAGCCGTCGTAGTCCCAGTGATCGAGGATGTCGGCCTCGGCGTAGAGGAAGTCCTCCACCTCCTGCCGGACGACGGTGCGTCCCGCACACCGCACGGAGCCGCGATTGCCGACCGTGGTCATCGCACGTCCCTCCCCACCAGGAAGGACGCCGGACGCTCGCCGTTGGTCTCGATGCCGTCATCGAACCCTATGGCGTCGACCCAGTGCCGCCAGAAGCCCCGCATCGCGCCTTCGTCGACCGACCGGCCCTGCACGCCCTTGACCTCGTCGGCCATGCCGCGCGACATGTCACTGAAGTCCAGCTCGGGCGCACCGGTGCCCGCCGTGGCCTGGATGCCGCGCTGGACCGCCTCGTACGCCTCGATGTCGTCCGGCGTGGCGAGCCCGCCCGGGCCGACGAAGCTGACGACCGTCTTCATACGCAGGGCGCGCGTGTCCGGGTCCTCGGCGCGCGGGACCAGTTGCCAGGCGCGCACGTCGGTCTGGTCGGGCGCCACGGGCTCCAGTTGCCGGATCGACAGGCCCTCGATGTCGAACAGCAGCAGGTTCGGGAACACGAACAGGATGTGGCTCTCGTCCGCCACGTAGTGCGCCCGCTTCTCCCCCAGCCGCTGCGTCATCTCCGCTCGGTGGGCGTCGGTGCGGACACGCTCGTCCTCGCCGAAGCGCGGTTCCCAGATCATGCTGATCCGTCCGCCGTGTCCGGTCAGGACCAGCAGACCATGGCCGTTGCCGAGGTTGTACGCGTACTGGTTGTCGTCGGTGACGGCGTAGCCGCTCTCCCGCAGGTAGCCCACGAACGTGTTGTGCGTCGGCGCGAAGTGGTACCCGTCCATCGCGTTCTCGACGGCGAGTTTCCAGTTGCCCCGCACGCTGTAGAGCTGTGTACCGGGCAGTGTGGTCATGCCGCCGACGTGCTGCTGCTCGATCATCGTCATGTAGTCGGCGGCGTCGCCGAGGTGCTCTCGCAGCGGCGGCACGTCGGGGTCGAAGGAGACGAAGACGAACCCCTCGTGGATCTCCAGGCGCGGCACGCTGCGCAGTCCCATCGAGGCCCGGAACTCGTCGCTCGACTCGTAAGCGCCGGCGTCGGGGATCGCGGCGACCTCACCGTTGTTGCGGAACGTCCAGGCATGGTAGAAGCACTGGAAGAGCCTGGTCGAGCCCTCGTTCTCGCGGCACAGCACGGTGCCGCGGTGTGGGCAGGAGTTGAGGAACGCGTGCAGCTCGCCGGCACTGTCCCGGCAGAAGATGAGCGGTCGACCGCCCAGAGTGCGGACCTTGAAGTCGTTGGGGTTGGGGATCTCGGTCTCGTGCCCGAGATAGAGCCAGGTGTGCATCCACACCCAGCCGCGTTCCCGGGCGAAGATTTCCGGGCTGCGGTACGCCTCGCGGTTGACCCGGAAGGTGAGCTGGTCCCAGTCCTCGACGATCAACGGTGCTGGTGCGGTCCGGGGGTTGCTTCCCATGGGGAGTTTGCCTCTCACAAGTCCCGACCCGAGTGGCATCTCGTGAGACGCCGTCTCGTATGTCGCATTAGCCTCCCCCAGTGAACTCGACGGTGTCAAGCATGCGTCGCGCTGTTGACACCCCGGTCCCGCACCGCCATCATCCAATTCCACATTGAGATACACCGTCTCGCATTCTGTGCGACCGTGTGAAGGGCAACAAGCTCGTGCCGTACGTCATCACTGACGCCTGCGTCGACGTCATGGACAAGTCCTGCATGGAGGAGTGCCCGGCCGACTGCATCTACGAGGGCGACCGGATGCTCTACATCCAGCCCGACGAATGCGTCGAGTGCGGGCGCTGCGAACCCGCCTGCCCCCAGATCTCCATCTTCCACCACGAAGACCTGCCCGAGGAAAGCAAACACTTCGAACGCGTCAACGCCGAATTCTTCACCCTCGGCACCCCACCACTCGGATCACCCGGCGGAGCCCGCAAAACCAGCCCGACCGGCCACGACCACCCCGAGGTGGGAACATGACCACCCACCCGACCACAGACCCCACAGACCCCGAGGTCTCCGCCGACCTGCTCATCATCGGCGCCGGCCCGACCGGGCTGTACGGCGCTTACTACGCCGGCTTCCGCGGCATGAGCGTCGTGGTCGCCGACGCTCTGCCCGAGGTGGGCGGCCAGATCGCCGCGCTGTACCCCGAGAAGTTCATCTTCGACGTGGCCGGCTTCCCCGCCGTCCGCGGCCAGGAGCTGGTGGACCGGCTTGCCGAGCAGGCCGCCCGCTGGAACCCCGCCTACCTGCTCGGGCACGGGGTCACCCGGCTGGACGACACCGGCGAGGGCATCGTCGCCACCACCGACGCCGGCACGCGGATCACCGCGGGTGCGGTCCTCGTCTGCGGCGGGATCGGCAACTTCATCCCCCGCGAGCTCCCGGCGGGCTCCGAGTACCTGGGCCGGGGCCTGCGGTACTTCGTGCCACGCCTGAACGACCTCGCAGGACAGGACGTCGTGGTGGTCGGCGGTGGAGACTCCGCACTGGACTGGGCACTGTCGCTGGAGCCGATCGCCTCCTCGGTGACGCTGGTGCACCGGCGTACGCGCTTCCGGGCCCACGAACGCACCGTCGAGCAGGTGCACACCTCCTCGGTGCGGGTCCTGACGCCCTACGAGGTCGAGAAGATCTCCGGCGACGGGCCGATGTCGGAAGTCGTGGTCGCCGGCTCCGACGGCAACCGGATCACCCTGCCCGCCCAGACCGTCGTGGCCGCGCTCGGCTTCATCGCCGACCTCGGCCCCATCGAGCAATGGGGACTCCGGCTGC
Organism: Streptomyces sp. NPDC004609; assembly: GCF_042873655.1. Lineage (NCBI taxonomy): Bacteria > Bacillati > Actinomycetota > Actinomycetes > Kitasatosporales > Streptomycetaceae > Streptomyces > Streptomyces sp. NPDC004609. Next base: position 27,762 of record NZ_JBIALS010000030.1, read on the forward strand.
GCCGCCGGCGCATCCTCGTCGACCCCACGATGCGCACCAGCCGGGAACGCGTCTTCGCGGCCGGCGACATCGCCGACTACGACGGCAAGGTCGGCCTCATCGCGATCGGCTTCGGCGAAGCCGCCCTCGCCGTCAACCACATCGCCACCGTGCTCGACCCGGCACGCTCCATCACGCCGGGGCACTCCTCCGACGCGTGAACTCTCCGCACCGGCGGCGCGGTGGACAGGAGCTTCCGCGGCTGCCGACCGCTCGGCTCCCGTTCACCGCCGTGGCTCTCCGCGGATGCGCGCCTCAGCACTCTTCACACACCCTTACCATGACGTTATACAAGACAGCGTTTCATTTGATGCCCTTACCAATTTGACTGAGCATGGACAGGAGCGTGGAATCCATGGCCACGAAGGTGCAGCGCGGCACCGGCGAGCAGGACGGTCCCGACAGGACCGCCCCCACTATCCAGACGGTGCAGCGTGCGGCGCTGATCCTCGGCTCGTTCACGGTCGGCAAGCCGCACATGAGCCTCAACGAGATCACCGCGCGTCTCGGGGCGAGCAAGGCGACCGCGCACCGCTACACGAAGGCACTGCGGGCGGCGAACCTGCTGCGGTACGACGAGCGCACCTCGCTGTACTCCCTCGGCCCCCAGGTGCTCACCCTCGCTGCGGCGGCACGGGCCGGCCTGCCGATCGTCGCCGCCGCCGAGCCGTACATGGAGGAGCTGGTCCGGCGCATCGACGAGACGATCGTGCTGTCGGTCTGGGACGGCGAGTCGGCGACCGTGGTGCGCTCGGTGGACAACACCGACCACATGGTGCGCATCAGCGTCCGGGTCGGCTCGCGCCTGAACGTCACGTCCTCGGCGCAGGGACGTGTCTTCCTCGCGCTCCTGCCCCCGGAGCAGGTACCGACACTGCCGCGCTCGGTCCGCACATCGGCCGAGCTCACCGAAGAGCTCGACGCCATCCGGCAGCACGGGCTGTCGGTCAACTCCCCCACGGTCAACGGAGTCCGCACCATCGCGGCGCCGATCTTCGAGGGGGACAAGATCAGCGGGACACTCGCGATCGTCGGCACGACGACGACCGTACCTGACGACGTCACGTCGCCGATGGCGCAGGCACTGCTGGAGACCGCCCGCGCGTTGTCGCAGCGGCTGGGCCCCTCCGACGGCGCACCCAACGGCGGCTGACCCGCTTGCGGTGGCAGTGGACGGCCCACCGCGGAGGCGGTGGGCCTTCTGCCGTGGCCTGCGCGTTTGTTGGGGGTGGGGCAGAAGTCTCCCGGCGGAGTGACGGTGCCCCGTAGCCGTCTCCGGAGCAAGCGTCCGGGCCGCCCCGGTGTCTCGTGGGCGACGGCGCTTCGAGCCCCTTCCCCGCTCCCGCGAGAGAGGCGACGCAGCTTGCGGGACGAGCGCGCGACGCCATCTGTGCGGGGATTCACCCACCGCGCCACGACCTGGTCCGCCACCTGCGGTGCCACGTGGGTGGCGGACGCGTACGCCCGGAACCCGGAGCGTCGCAGCATCGCGCCGCCCGCTGACCGCCTTGTCAGCAGCATCGCGCACCATAGTGGGCCGTCCGCCGCTCAGGGAAGCAGGTCGGCCCGCGGCGGGACGAAGAAGTCGATGTTCACGCAGGGGGCCTCCGTCGGCTCCACGTAGTGCTCGCTGCCGCGGGGAACGAGCAGGAACGATCCGGCGCGCATGTCGTGGGCGACACCGTCCACGTAGTAGTTCGCACGCCCCTCGGCGATGTGCACCAGCTGGTCGAAGTCCTCGTGCCGGTGCGGGTTGAGCGTCATGCCGACCTCCAGCTCGTGGTGGCAGATCATCACCTCGTCCGTCGCGTAGACGCGGCGCCGGACCCCCGGCCGCACCTGGGTCACCGGCAGCTCCTCCCAGTCGACGACGGTGTTGAACAGCGCTGCGTTGCGTGTGCTCACTGTTTTCCCTCTCCGGCGGCCGTCCTCAGGCCGGCCGCCAACATCTGCAGGTCCGAACCGACCACGAGGTAGTCGGCGTCACCGAGGCCCAGGTCCGCCGCGGCGCCCCGGGTCGGCGCCCAGCCGCCGAACGCGAGCACTGCGGAACGGGCGGCGACTCTCACCCGATCCACCGCGGCGCGCAGCACCGCCGGGTCCGCCGGCAGGCCCAGGTCGACCGCGAGGTCGGTGCTGCCGAGGAAACACACGTCGAGAGCAGCGACCAGATCCGGCAGAGGGGCGGTCCGCGCCGTCTCGATCTGACCCACGAGCACCGGCGGGTCGTCCTGCTCGGCGCGCAGGAACCCTGCCAGCGGGGCCGCACCGAACCGGGCGGCCCTGTTGGCCATGCTCACCGACCGGCGGCCGGCGGGAGCGAATCGGGTGGCCGCCACGAGTGCCTCGGCCTGGTCGACGCGGGTGAGCATGGACAGCTGGATTCCAGCCGCCCCGGCCTCCAGAAACCGGTTGATGGCGGCGGCGTCCACCTCGGGCACGCGGACCAGGGCCGACAGGCCGCAGGCGTCCGCGTGGCGCACCAGGTCGACGGCGTTCCGCTCGGTGAGGGTGGAGTGTTCAAGGTCGACGACCACGAACGCGAACCCGGCCGCCGCGGCCAGTTCCACCACGTCGGGCGACGCCAGCTTGACGAACGTGCCGACGGCGGGCTTCCCCGCCGTCAGGGCCGCTCGCAGTCGGCGCCGCAGCAGATGGACGTCACCGGCGGTCATCAGGTCCTCCCCTGGGAGTGCGGGTGTGTCAGGCCGACTGCAGACCCCGCCACGGCACGATGTCGACCTCGGCGCCACCGTGCAGCACGACGGTCGGCTCCAGGCGCGGCGCGAGAATCGTGTTGCCCGCGGCATCGGGCAGTGTGACCTCTTCGGTCTCGGTGACGACCGTGACGTCGGCCCGCCCACCGGCCTCCAGGCGCCCGTACCCTTCGGCGTCGAGCCCGAGCAGCTGCGCCGGCGCGACGGTGGCCCTCCGGACGCACTCCTCCAGCGGCGCGCCGAGCGCGACCATCTTGGAGATGCTGGTGAGCAGGTCGAACACCGGGCCGCGCCAGTTGCGCGCACTGGTGTCGGAGCTGAGGACATCGGGCAGGAATCCGTCGGCGATCGCCCGGCGCGCCACCTCGAAGCTGAGGTTGCTCTTGCCGTGGGCGGAGTCGAACAGCACGCCGCGCTCACGGGCCGCGGTCACGGCGGGCTGCACGTGGTCACCGTCGAGGATCCCGTGCGGCTTGCCGGTGTAGCAGTGCGCCACGATGTCGCCGGGTCGCAGGTAGTCCAGGACGACGGGCAACGGCTCCGCGGTCTCGCCGATGTGCAGCATCAGCGGCAGACCGGCCTGTTCGGCCAGCGACACGGACTTCTTCAGCAACGGCTCCCAGTTCGCGCCGACGACGTCCTCGGAGAGGCGGATCTTGAAGCCGCGCACGATGCCGGGGTGGGCCTCGGCGGTCGCGAGCGCGTCCTCGGGGACCAGCGTGTCCGGGTTCAGCAGCTCGCCGAACCTGAAGTCGATCAGGCCGAGCACCGAGACGTTGAGGAAGTTGACGATGCGCAGCGGGTTCGCCTCGACCACCAGCTTGCGGAAGGCCGCGAACGTCGAGGCGCCGGCCGTGCCGGCATCGGCCGCGGCGACCACACCGCGGCGCAGATGGGCTTCCTCGGCAGGGGCCCCGACGGCGGAGACGTACGGGAAGATGTGGGTGTGGCCCTCGACGAGGCCCGGTAGCACGGTGGAGCCGGTGACGTCGATCGTGCGGGCCGCGTCGGCCGCCAGACCCTCGCCGATCGCGGCGATGCGGTCACCGGTGACCGCCACGTCGAGCCGGGCGTTCGTGGCCGATGCCGGGTCGATGACGGTGCCGCCGGCCAGGACGAGGTCGTAGGACGGCACGGAGGAGTTGGACATCGGTGTGGGCTCCAGGGTGAGGGGCGGTCAGCCGACCGGTTCGGTCAGCCGGTGGTCGCGCGGTGAGGCGTCCGAAGGACGCACGATGCGGGTGACGAGGGGCAGCACACCGTCCACCTCGACTCGCACCTCGTCGCCGTCGGCGAGGAAGCAGGCGCGGTCCTGGCCGGTGCCGGCCGGGGTTCCGGTGAGGACGACGTCGCCGGGTTCGAGCGCGGCGAACCACGACAACCTGCTGAGCAGTTCGGGGATCGGGAAGATCATCCCGTCGCTCGTGTCGTCCTGCACGAGTGTGCCGTTGACCCGGGTCCGTACCCGGATCGCGTCGCGGTCGGCGAGGTCGTCGGGAGTACGGAGCGACGGGCCGAGCGGAGTGAACCCCGGGTAGCTCTTGGCGAGGGCGGGGACGCCTGTGGTGCGCATGACATCACGCGCGGTCATGTCGTTGGCGGCGGTGATGCCGGCGATCGCGGGCCAGACCTCCGACTCGGTCGCCTGGTACAGCGGGCGCCCGACGACGACCGCGATCTCCCCCTCGTAGTCGGGTTCGGTCGCGGCCTGCGGGATCACCACCTGCGCGCCGGGTGCCGACACGCAGGACGACGCGGCCAGGTACAGGATCGGCCGCTCGGGCAGTCCCCGGCCGGTCCGGGCCGCCTTCGACACGTAGTTGAGCCCGACACCCCACACCGCGCGAGGACGGCCCAGCGGCGCGGTGAGCGTGGCCTCGTCGAGCGGGATGCGCCGGCGTACCGCGCAGGACGCCAGGCACTGCAGCGAGCCCTCCTGTTCGAGGACCGCGCCGACGTGCGGAAAAGCAGTGTCCAGCAGGGCGGCGGCCCCGTCCTCGATCCGGCCCAGGCCGGCCTGCGTCGTCACTACGTGCATGGCGAGCATCTTTCAATGCGAGACGGCATCATGTCAAGCGATACGAAAGCCCGGGCCGGGGACGCGCGGACACCCCGTCCGGACCAGAGGCGGACGGGGTGTCAGAGGGCCGGCACCTCGCCGCTGCCCCGCAGTCCGTGAGGCGCGTGACGAGACCGCGGGCGACGGTGAACACGGTGACCCCGCGGACGCGCACGGGCCGGTCACCCGCCGAACCCAGCCTGATCGACGTCGGGGGTGGTGGTCGGTTGGAACGGTGTCCGCTGTGGTGAGGCGGAGGAGGCGTTTACAGCACCACAGGGCCGCGGCGAGGCCGAGAAGGGCCAGGTGGTTGCGGGGCCGGCGTTCGCAGCGGGGGCTGATTCCGCAGTAGCCGGACAGCCAGGAGATCGTGCGCTCGACCACCCGACGACGACGGCCCAACCGTTTCGCGGGACTCGATGCCATGGCGGGCGGTGAGCACGCCGATACGCTTGCCGCGTCACCCTTTCCGCTGGTGGGGGATGTCGTCGGCCTTGTCGGCACGCAGATGTTGGGGCTTGAAGCAGCGGCCGTGGTGGGGTGCGTGTCTCGTTGGGTGACCCTCGGCCACGGGCTTCGGGCCTTCGCTGTCGTGGAGGTCGGCAGCGCACCCGCCGACCAGCACGTAGATGATCGCCGCGAACAGCGTCTCATCAGGGGTGTTCGGCGTTCCACCACCCTGCGGCCGCACCCGGTCCTCGGGAATCAACGGCCCGGCGAGCTCCCACAAGCCGTCCGGAGCGATCCAACTCCACCCCGGGCTGGCCGAGTTCGAGGCGATTGAGCAGAGGACATTGACAACGTCGACAGTCACCAATACGTTCGGGCCGATCCGATCGGTGGGCAACAAATCGATCGGAGGGAGCGCTTTCGGCGCTCCACGGAGACCGTTGCATGCCGACCAGGCGTGCAACGAGCTGGCCGGTGACCGAGTCCCACAGCCAGCGGAGGTCTCTCCCATGAAGGTTGTACTCCATCGAACGCACGGCGGTCCGGATGTGCTCCAGGTCGCCGACGTCCCGGTGCCCGAGCCGGGACCGGACGAGGTACTCGTCCGCGTCGAGGCCTGCGGCCTCAACCACCTCGACGTCCTGCAGCGGCGCGGGCCCGGGCTGATCCCCGGGTTCGCCCTGCCGCACGTGGCCGGCATGGACATCGCGGGCACCATCGCGGCGGTCGGCCCGGCGGGCACCGGGCAAGCGGTCAACGGAACCGCGCTCGCCGAGGGCGCGCGCGTCGTCGTGAATCCGGCCGTGCCGTGCGATCACTGCGAGAGCTGCGCCGCAGGAGCCGACGGCGGGTGCGCGAGCGCGGGTGTCATCGGCGCCACCCTGGCCGGCGGCTACGCCGAGTACGTCCTCGTCCCGGCGGCCAACGTGCACCCCGTGCCGGACGAGGTCGACCTGGTCGACGCGGCCGTCGTGCCGACGATCTGGATGACGGCCTGGCACGCGCTCATCGAGATCGGCAGGGTCCGCCTCGGCGAGACGGTGCTGATCCACGCGGCCGGCAGCGGCGTCAGCACCGCGTTGATCCAGCTGGCCAAGGCCAGCGGTGCCCGTGTGATCACCACGGTCGGCTCGGACGCGAAGGCCGAGTACGCGCGCGGCCTGGGCGCCGACGTCGTGGTCAACTCGACGACCGGTGACGTCGTGGCGACCGTACGCGAGGTCACCGGGGGGCGGGGCGCCGACCTCGTGCTCGATCACGTCGGCCCGGCCACGTGGAACACCGGCATCTACAGCCTCGCGCAGCGCGGGCGACTGGTGTTCTTCGGCAACACGACGGGAAACCGGGCCGAGTTCGACCTGGTGTACGCCTACCACTTCGGCCTGCAGCTGCTCGGCTCCGACCCGTACGACCGCCGCGAGTTCGCCGCGATGCTCGACGCCTACTGGGCCTCGACGTTCCGCACGCCGATCGACAGCGAGTTCCCGCTGGCCGAGGCCGCGGCGGCGCAGGAGCGGATGGAGTCGCGGCGGGCTACCGGCAAGATCGTACTGCGCCCATGAGTACGGAGACCGCCACCCCGGTCACCCCGGCGCCGGTGTGGGACGTCATCAACGGCTTCACGTCCTACTGGGCGCTCTCGGCCGCACTCGACCTCGGCCTGTTCGACGCCCTGGCTCAGGACGACGATTCCGGGACCGGACTGGACGCCTCGCAGCTGGCGGCCGCGATCGGCGCGGCCGGGCCGGGCCCGGTGAGCGTGCTGGCCGAGACCCTGGTAGCGCTCGACCTGCTCGCCGCCGTCGAGGACCGCTTCCGGCTCACGCCCGCGGCCGAGCGCTACCTGGTGTCGACGGCGCCGGCCTCGATGGCCGCACTCGTGCGGTACTCGCCCGGGCCGCCGGGGGCCTGGCCCGGCCTCGCCGACACCGTCCGCACCGGCGCACCCGAGCCGACCGTGACAGCCGCCCTGACCGAGCTGTACCCGGCGCTCGTGCGCGCGACCGGCCCGACCCAGGCCGGCGTGGCGACGGCTGTCGCCGCCGAGCTGCAGCGCCGCGGGTGGTGGCCCGAGCAGCCGACGATCGTCGACCTCGGCTGCGGCTCGGGGGCGTGGCTGACCGCGCTGCTGCGCACCCGGCCGAAGGGCACGGTGATCGCGGTCGACCTGCCGAACGTGCTGCCGATCGCCGAGCAGGCGGCTACGGACGCCGGCCTGCGTGAGCAGGTGATCGCCGTTGCCGGCGACTACCTCGGGGTCGAGCTCCCGGTCGCCGAGGCCGACGTCGTCGTCCTGGCGCACGTGCTGCGGGCCGAGCCGGCCGAGCGGGCCCGGCAACTGCTCGCCCGCGCGGTTGAGCTGGCCGGTGCGGGCGGGGTCGTCGTGGTCGTCGACTACACGCGTCCCGACCCGGCCCGCGCCCGACACGACGGCGACGGCGAAGACCGCGGCGCCGCCTGTATCGCCGCGCGCCACGAACTGCTGCTGTCACTGACGATGCTGGCCTCGACAGCGGGACTCGGTGTCACGGTCGCGGACCTGCGCGCGTGGGCCGAAGCGGCCGGAGCCGAGTTGGTCGACTCGTTCGAGCCGGTGCCGCGCCAGCACGTCCGCCTGATCCGCTCCCGCACCCCGGAGGCCACCTCGTGAATTCCCCGAACGCCACGGCACCCGCCGACACCCTGATCGTCAACACCCTCGTCGTGACGATGGACGACTCCCGCCAGGTGATCACCGACGGCGCGGTCGCCATCCGGGACGACCTGATCGTGGCCGTCGGCAAGACCGCCGACGTGACCGCCCAGTGGCACAGCGACACCGTCATCGCCGGCGAGCGGTTCGTCGTCACCCCGGGGCTGATCAACACACACGTGCACATCACCGGCGAACCGCTCACACGCGGCTTCGTCCCGGACGACACGCCGTTCCTGGAGAACGTCTTCGAGTGGCTCACGCCGATCCACACGCACTACACCGAGGAAGACGAGCACATCTCGGCCCAGCTCGCGGCGCTGGAGATGCTCAAGAGCGGAACGACGTCGTTCCTGGAGGCCGGCACGATCCGGTTCATCGACCCCGTCGTCGAGGCCCTCACCGACATCGGCATCCGCGGCCGCGTCGGACCGTGGGCGTGGGATCTCGTGCCTGAGCCGGAGGTGCTGCGCATGTCGACCGCGCAGGCGATCGCGCGCCTCAAGGACACGATGGGCACATACGCCTCGGTGGCAGGCGGCCGCGTCCAGGCATGGCCGATCATCATCGGTCACACCTGCTGCAGCGACGAGCTCTGGCGGGCCGCGAAGGGACTGGCGGCCGAGTACGGCACCGGGTTCAGCGCCCATATGTCGCCGGCGGCGATGGATCCCGAGGGGTTCCTCGCGGCGTTCGGACAACGGCCGATGGTGCACCTCGACGAAATCGGCGTACTGGGCCGGAATGTGACCCTGACCCATGCCGTCCACGTGGACGACGACGAGATCGCGGTGCTCGCCAGGACCGGTACGAGCGTGTCGCACTGCCCGACCACGGCGCTCAAGGTGTCCTACGGCGTGACCCAGATCGGCAAGTTCCCCGAGATGGTGGACGCCGGTGTGAACGTGGCGATCGGCACCGACGGCAACAACGCCTCGAACTACCACGACCTGATGCGTGCGACCTATCTGGTCGCCGGCCTGTTCAAGGACGCCCGGCGCGACGCCACGATCTTCCCGGCCGAGGACGCGTTCGCGATGGCCACCCGCAACGGCGCCCGCGCGCTGCAGGCCGAGCACGAGATCGGCTCGATCGAGACGGGCAAGAAAGCCGACCTGGTCCTGCACGACACGAACCGGCCGGAGTGGCGGCCGCTGCACAACGTCGCCAACCAACTCGTGTGGTCGGCCGACGGGCGGGGCGTGCACACGGTGTTCGTCGACGGGCGGCGCGTCGTCGACGACTACCGCTGCACGACGATCGACGAGGACGACCTGCTGCGCCGCGCCCAGACCGCCGGCGAGGGCATCGTGGCCCGCTCCGGCCTGCCCGACCGGGCCAAGTGGCTCACCGTCTGACCGCACGGCCGCGCGTCGCGGTCGGTCCGAACGAAACGAATGAACAGCGAACGACTGAGGAGAGCCGAACCATGGCAGAACTGACCGAACCCCGCTGGACCCATGTCGCCATCCCGGTCAGCGACCTGGACCGATCGATCGAGTTCTACGAGCGCATCACCCCGCTGGTGCTGGTCACCAAGAACACGGACAGCAACGGGCGCGGCGCCTGGCTGTCGAACAAGGGCCAGGTCGACTCGCCGCTCGTCCTCGTCCTGGCGGAGTTCATTCCCGAGGTCGGGGCGCGCTTCGGCATCGAGCCGGGCAAGAAGGTGACGACGCTGGCGCCGTTCGCGCACATCGGCATCGAGCTGCCCAACCGCGAGGACGTCGACGCGGTCGCGGCCAAGGCGCGCGAGACGGGCAACCTGCGGTGGGAGCCGATGGAGATGGCCGCCCACATCGGGTACATCTGCGCCGTGAACGACCCCGACGGCAACACGATCGAGTTCTCGCACAACCAGAAGGTGTTCTCGACCATCCAGGAGCTCTGGGGCTGAGCATGGAGCCGACCGCACGCTCCTCGGCCGATCTGCTGGTCACCGGCGGTGAGGCCGGGGCCGTGGACGCGAGCCGACAGGTCGTCACCGGCGCCGGGATCGGCCCGGCGGCGGCCTGATCGGGTCGAGCCGGTCGGGTCGATCCGGGCCGGTCGGGAGCCTGCGGCGGCGCCACCTGTCGCCGGCCCTTGCCGTGGTCGACCGCGTGGTTGACGTCGGGGGTCGGCGCGGCCATCACCCTGTCCCGTACTGAAACACCGTCCCGCATTCCGTGCCACCGTGTGAAGGGCAACAAGCTCGTGCCGTACGTCATCACCCAGGCATGCCTCGACGTCATGGACAAGTCGTGCATGGAGGAGTGCCCGGTCGACTGCATCTACGAAGGCGACCGGATGCTCTACGTCCAGCCCGACGAATGCGTCGAATGCGGGCGCTGCGAACCCGTCTGCCCCCAGGTCTCCATCTTCCACCACGAAGACCTGCCGGAAGAGAGCAAGCGCTTCGAGCACATCAACGCCGAGTTCTTCGCCCTCGGCACCCCACCCCTCGGATCACCCGGCGGAGCCCGCAAAGTCGGCAGAACCGGCCACGACCACCCCGAGGCGGGAACATGACCACCCACACCACCCCGAAGTAACCACCGGCCTCCTCGCCGTCCAGGACGCCCTCGGGCACGTGGCGCAGGTCTGGGAAGGTCGTGCGGCAGCCGGTCGGCGCCGCGCGGTACTCGGCGCGGCCGTTGCCCATCGACGACGTGTGTTCGTCGGCGAATCCACGGCCGCACAGGCCGCCACAGCGTCGGCGTCGTGCGCGTTCGGTGTCGCCGGGTACGCCTCGACCGCGGCGCGGGTGTTCGGAGCGAACCCCCTCGCTTCGCCCGGACGGTGTCGGACACCTGCTGATCGTGGGAGATCTCGACGAGGTCGCCGTCGGAATCCTTCGGTGTCGCGGACGCAGCCGATGGCATCGGGCATCTGCCGGGACTCCCCGTGCGGGCAGCCGGGTTCGTGATCCCGCCGGGGCGTCGACGTCCTCACACGCCGGCACCTCGATGCCGATACACGCGAATGGGGACAGCAGGCCCGGCTGGTCGCCCTTGTCCGTGCGCTTGTCCTTGTTGAGCAACAACAGGACGCGTACGAACGGTGTCCCGGCCCACTTGTCCTGTTCTCCGAACGCCAAACTGTCCGCGTGGGGCCTGAGCTGGGGCGTCGTGTCACGTAGATGTCCGTGACACGACGGTTCGCTTGTCCTGGCTGCGATCCTCGCGCGTCCCGCCGACCCGCAGGTTCAGTCCCGTGAGCCCCGCCCTGGCCCAGCCCAGGCCGAATACGTGATGCACGCCGCGTTGGCTCACCGTTAGGGTCGCGCCCGTGACGACGACTGCCTCGATCCTGTCCGCGTATCCCCCGTTGAACGTGCGGGTGCACACACCCTGGCTGTCCCTGCTGGGGGCGACAGACGAACTCCTGCAACGCCTGGTCCCGACGGTTCGCAAGGGGGTGGCCACGGGGCCTCCGTGGCCCTTCGACGATCCGATGTCCCTCTATGAGGAGGGGCCGGAACGCGTGTGGGGCTGGCTGCGGGGGGTGTGGGCCGGCCGAGGCCGTGTCAGTGCCGGCTTCTGGCGCCTCTACTTCGTCGTGGTGATCGACGGCGAGCCGGTGGGCATGCAGGATCTGATCGGCACCGACTTCGCCGCGTTCGGAACGGTCTCCACCTTCTCCTGGCTCAGCCCCGGCGTGCGGGGCGGCGGCTTCGGGAAGGAGATGCGGCAGGCAGTGCTGCATCTGGCCTTCGACGGGCTGGGGGCCCGCGAGGCCAACAGCGATGCGTTCGTCGACAACCATGCCTCGAACCGTGTCTCCGAGGCCGTGGGATACGTACCGAACGGCGTCACCTGGGACACCCGGCGGGGCGAGCCGGCGGAGATCAAACGCTGGAGGCTGACTCGCGAGCAGTGGATCAAGCAGCGGCGTGACGACATCGAACTCGTCGCTGTTGCCGACTGTCTGCCTGTCCTCGGGATCGACCCGCCACCGCGGAACTGATCGACAAGCCTGCTGCATGCGGCCTGGGGGACGCGCCGGCCAAGGTGACGGTCGCGGAACTCCCGGCCGTTGTCCGAGACCCGCTGGCAGCCCTCTCCCTGGCAGAGCCGACCTCGTACCCGGTCCTGGCCGCCCGGCACGCGGAGGCCGCCGCCCTGCCCACCGCGCAGCACAACCGTGAGGACGCGTCATGGCCTGGCGCCCGCTGAACGGCGTTCGACTCACGGGCAGTTGCCGGATCTGCGCCGAACCGGGGGCGGACCGCGCCCGGACCGGCGGCGAACACCTCGACCACCCCTTCCTCTCGCATCTCCGCGCGGTGGACCGACCGCTGTCGGCCGAGGCGCTGCACCGGGTCGACGAACTCGTCTCGCCGGGCAGCGTGCTCGACCGCGCCATGTCGGCTGCACCGTCCGCTCGGGAGACCGCGGCGCTGCGCCGGTACCGCACGAGGACGCCGGCTCCGCGCGGTCGCGGAGTCGGCGTCCGTCCTTGCCGGATCCGTGCCGTCAGGTCGACCCGCGCTGGAAGGGCCGGCCGAGCGCGGCGGGTTCCCGGTGCTGGGTGGAGAACAGCAGCATGGCGAGGAGCGCGAGGAGATACGGGGCCGCGACGAGCAGTTGGGGGTTGAGGGTGACGCCGAGCGCGGGGAGCGCCAGGCGCATCGCGTCGGAGAGACCGAACACCATGCAGCCGAGCAGGGTACGGCCGAGCCGCCACGCCCCGAAGATGACCGCGGCGATGACGATGTAACCGCGTCCGGCGGTCATGTTCTGGTTGAACGATCCGACCTCGCCGACCGCGAGGTAGGCGCCGCCGAGACCGGCCAGTGCGCCGCACCACAGCAGGGCCTGCCGGCGCCGTACGTTGACCTTGATGCCCGCGACGTCGGCGGACTGCGGGTTCTCCCCCACCGCCCGCAGTTCCAGGCCCCAGCGGCTGCGCTGCACCAGCCACCAGGTGAGCGGCACCAGCAGGATCAGAAGGTAGGCGGGCCAGCGTCCGGAGAACAGCGGCTCGCCGATGAGCGGGATGTCCCGCAGCAGCGGGATCGACAGCATCCCGACCTGGTGCGAGGCGAACTGGTCCGTCGTGATCAGGTAGCTCGTCAGCCCGAGCACCAGCGCGTTCAGCACCAGGCCGACGACGAAGGTGTTGATCTGCGCCCGGTGGGAGAGGTTGCCGTGCACGAGGCCGAGGACGAGGCCGGTCACGACGCCGACCGCGAGGCCGACCGTGGCACTGCCGGTCGCACTCGCGGTGGCGACCGAGGTGAACGCGGCGCCGAGCATCATCGCCTCGACGGAGATGTTCATCGCTCCGGCGCGCTGGGCCAGGTACTCGCCACAGGCGGCGAACGCCAGCGGCACGGTCAGCCGGACACCGCTCGCCAGAATGGTCTCGGTGCTATCCAGAACGCTCACGCGGCCGCCTTCGTCTCGGTCGGGACAACGGACAGGGAGGGCGCCGTCGACGGCTTGGCGCCGCGCCGCCCGCGGAAGAGGTCGACGAGGACGGGCGGCGCGACGAACGCGATGACGAGCAGCGCCTTGACGATGTCGATGAGGAAGTACGGCACCCCGGTGGCGGTGAGGAAATCGCCGCCCGCACGCAGCACGGCGAACCCGAACGCCACCGGGATCGCGATCAGAGGCCGGTTGCGCGCGACGAGGGCGACGAGCAGACCGTCCCAGCCGACGTTGTCCGAGAGCCCGGCCTGCAGCCGGTTGGGGCTGACCGGGCTGGCCAGCAGCAGCCCTCCCGCCAGCCCCGCGAAGGCGCCCGACAACGCCAGGGTGAAGCCGCCGAGCGCGGCCACCCGGACACCGGTGTGCTTGGCCGTCAGCGGATTCAGTCCGACCATGCGCACCCGGAAGCCCCACCGGCTGCGGCTCAGGACGAGTGTGACGCCGACCGCGGCGACGAGCGCGATGAACAGTCCCGCGCTCAGCTGCAGCGACGGGTACTGCCCGAGGTCGGCGAGCAGGGCGTTCGTCGGCAGGGGGTTGGACTGCGCGTCGGCGATGCCCGACGAGCCCTGCGCGCTCTCCTGCAGCCACGGGGTGCTGACCGCGAACGTGACGAGTTGGATGGCGAGGAACGTCATCAGCAGGGTACTCACGACGACGTTGACTCCGCGGAAGCGGGACATCAGCGCGCTGAGCGCGGCCCAGGCGCCACCGCCGACCGCCGCGGCGGCCATCACCACGACGACCAGCATCGGGCCGGGCAGGGCCAGCCGCAGCCCGACCCAGGCTCCGAACAGGCCGCCGATGAGCACCTGCCCCTCCTGGCCGATGTTGAACGTGCCGGCGGACGCGCAGATGGACGCACCGACCGCCACCAGCAGCAGAGGCGCGGCGTGGAGCAGCGTCGTCGTCCATCCGGTGGTGCCGGCCAGACTCCCGGTCCAGATGGCGGACAGCGAAGCACTCGGCGAGGCTCCGGTCAGCGTGAGCAGCAGGGCGGACGCGCCCAGGGCGACAGTGACGAGTACGACGGTGACACCCGCTGTCAGCCGGCCGTCGCGCCCCGGCCGGAGCCGGGCGAGGAAGCGCCGGCCGAGGTCGTCCGGATCCATCGGCGAGGCGGCGGTCATGCGGCCTCACCGCCCACCAGCATGCCGAGCCGCTCGGGGGTCGCCTCGGAGACGGGGAGTGCTCCGGTGATCCGCCCCGAGGAGATCACTGCGATCCAGGTTGCTAGGGCCATGACTTCCTCGAGTTCGGTGGAGACGAGCAGCACTCCGACGCCTTCGGCGGCCGCCCTGCGCAGTCGGGCGTACATGTCCTCGATGGCGCCGACGTCGAGCCCGTGGGTGGGCTGTGCGGCCACCAGGACGCGGGTGTGACCGGACAGCTCCCGTGCGAGTACGACCCGCTGCTGGTTGCCGCCGGAGAGGCTGCGCACCGGCGCGTCCAGCGACGGTGTGACGATGTTGAACTCGTCCGCGAGGCGACGGGCCCGGTCGAGCATCGCGCGCCGCCGCAGCAGGAACCGGCCGCTGACCTCGTTCAGCGATTTCATCGTCAGGTTCTCGGCGACGCTCATGTCGAGGACGACGCCGCTGTGGTGCCGGTCCTCCGGCACGATGCCGAGTCCGGCCTTCGGCAGCGCACCGGGCCGGGTCATGTCGACCCGGCTCCCGGCGACGTCGATGGTGCCGTCGGTCGGCGCGACCAGCCCGGCGAGGACATCGCCGAGCGTCGTCTGGCCGTTGCCCTCGACGCCGTAGAGGGCGACGATCTCGCCCGCGCCCACGGTCAGATCGACGTGGTCGAGAACCGTGACCCCGCCCTGCACGACGGTGAGTCCGGCGAGGCGCAGGACGGGCTGCCGCCGGTCCCGCGCCTCGCCCCCGCCGGTCCGTGCCTGCTGCACGGGCAGCAGGCCGAGGGCCGCGCCTTCCTCGCCCAGCGACACCTCGCGGCCCACCATCTGCCGGGCGAGGAGTTGGGGGGTGGTCTCGGCCGTGACCGCCTGGAAGGCGACACGGCCCTTGCGCAGGACCGTCACCCGGTCCGTCGCCTGGGCGATCTCGGCGAGCTTGTGGCTGATGAGGATGACAGCGCGCCCCTCCTCCTGCACCACGCGGCCGAGCACGGCGAACAGCTCCTGCGACTCGGCCTGGGTCAGCACCGAGGTGGGCTCGTCCAGGATCAGGATCTGAGGGTTGCGGCGCAGGCACTTGACCACCTCGACCCGCTGCCGCTCGCCGGCCGAGAGCGCGTCGACGCGCGCCTCGGGGTCGATCGGCAGTCCGTACCGCGCGGAGACCTCGGCGATGTCGGCGCAGACGGCCTGCTTGTTCACCTTGCCGGTGTCGCCGAGCGCCACGTTCTCCCACACGGTCAGCGCGTTGATGAGGCTGAAATGCTGATGCACCATGCCGATGCCGAGTTCGGCCGCTTCCTGCGGGCTGTCCAGCGCGTGCTCCTCGCCGCGCACCAGGACGGTGCCGGCGTCGCGCCGGACCAGCCCGAGCAGGACTTTCATGAGGCTGGACTTGCCCGCTCCGTTCTCACCCAGGAGTCCGTGGATCTCGCCGGCGTCGACCCTGAGGTCCACGGCGTCGCAGGCCGTGACGGATCCGTAGGACTTCGTGATGCCGCGCAGCTCAAGGATCGGAACCGCTGAGGTCGTTCGTTCCATTGCTGATCTTCCTCGTGGGGTGTCGGCGCGTCAGCCGAGTCGCTTGACCTCGGCCGCCGCGTCGATCTCCTTGCTGCCGATCTTCTTGATGAATTCCGCCAGTTGCTGGTCCTCGGTCCCCTGGCCGTCGCAGATCTTGACGGTCGGGTAGGGGTCGACGCCCAACTGCCACACGCGCGTCGTGCCCATCTTCAGGTTGTCCTTGGCGAACTCCTCCAGCGCGGCACGGAAGTAGTCGCCCGGACTGAACAGCACCGAGATGTCGAACTTCGGGCTGGTCGAGTCGCACCGGTCGGTGCCCGGAGTGAGGGTCAGCGCGCCGCTGGCGTTCGCCAGCTGCGCCGAGGCGTCGGTCGCGCCGCCGAGATAGGGGTAGATGACCTTGACGCCCTGGCTGATCTGCGCCTGGGTGGCCTCCTTGGCCTTCGCCGAGTCGTTGAAGTCGCCGGTGTAGGTGGTCGTCAGGGTGGCCTTCGGCACGACCTCCCGGATCCCGGCCAGGAAGGCCTTGGAGGCGGCGACGCTGTAGTCGGCCTTGACGCCGGTGATGAACCCTGCCTTGGTGTGGCCGGCCGTCTTCATCCTCAGGCCCGCGGCGTAGCCGGCGACGAGCATGGACTGGTTGGGATCGTCGGTGGACAGCATGATCCGCGGGGTCTGATCGACGTTCGCCTGCACCGGCACGTACCAGGCGGACTTGCCGCAGACCGGCTCCTCCGAGGCGGGGATGGCGGCCTTGAGCTCAGTCGCGCCGATCGCGACCAGGTCGACGTTCTGCTGGCAGAGCGCGCGTGCCGCGGTGAGCGCGTCGCTCGGGGGGACACTGCCGCGCTTGATGACCGTCCAGCCCTTCTCCTTGGCGAAGGCGTCCGCCGAGTCGACGAAGCTCTGGTAGTAGCCGCGGTCGTTGATGTCGCCGGGGCTGAGGACGCCGATGACGACTTTGCCGTCGCCGTTGACATCGGGCTGCTTGAGGCCAGAGCCGCTACCGCCGCTCGCCGCGGGGGTCGTCTTGGGCGCCGTCGCCGAGTTGCTGTTGCAGCCGGACAGTGCGAGGACTCCCGCGAGGGCGAGGCCGGCCGCGGCCCCACGACGCCAGAGCATGCTGTGTGTAGTCATGTGCGTGGTTCCATTCGCTGGGTGGCACCGCCCTGTCGAGGCGGTCGTGGCGGCAGGGGTGGTGGTCGGTTGGCGGGTTCGATGCTTCGGTCGAGTTCGGCGCCGGAGCCGCGCTTCCGGTGGAAGAGGGACTCCTCACCCGCGGCGACGCACCACGGGAATCCCGTCCGCCCGGCCGCTCGGACCCGGGTGGGATCGATACCGCCGGGGCGGACGTGATCGAGTCGTCGGTGGTCACGCGGACGGTCTCGGCGCGCACGATGTGTACGGCCCGGAAGCAGGTGCTGTGGTCGCCGCGGTCGATCACCTCGTGCAGACGACACTCAGAGGGACGGGGCTGCCGGCCGCGCGGGTAACCCGCGGGCCACCGCCTCGATGTGCTCGGTGGTCTCGGCGGTCGTGACGTTCACGACGAACTCGCCGGTGCGCTCGATGCCGGGCCAGGTGTCCTTCGGTTCCGGGGTGCCCTGCCGCTGGTCGCCGGCGGTGACCGCGATCAGCGGTGATTCGCCGCTGATCGGCGTGTGGCAGCTGTGCGGCGCGACGTTGAGCCATCTGCCCGGGACGAGCGTGGTGATCATCGCGGTCGGCCGCGGTTGCACCGGTTCCGATGGCAGCAGGCCCTGCTTCTGCGCCGACGGAAGCCCGGGGATGTCGATGACGTTCAACGGAGGGTCTCCTTTACCGGCCGGCCGCCGGCTCCGTGGGCCGGGTCGGGCGGGGCGTGATGCCGGCGTGCCACCGGAGGGCGGCGGAGCGGTCGATGGCTGCCGCGGCGCCCGCCGCGAGGCCGACGCCCGTCCGTCGCCGGTCGCGGACGACCACCGGGCAACGGCCGCAGCCCTGGGCGGGCTCGGCGATGACCCGGTCACCGGAGGCGACCGGGCTGACCGCGGACCCGGTCGCCACCACCGTTCCGGCGAAATCCATGCCCGGCACGTGCGGAACGCAGAAGCCGGGGATCAGGCCCGGCCCCTTGAGCTGCAGCAGGTCCCGGCGGTTCAGCCCGCAGCACGCGACGTCGACGACGACCTCGCGCGGTCCGCACATCGGCTCCGGGACATCCTGCGGGAACGCGGCCTCGGGCCCGCCGAAATCGGTCTGCACCATGGCTCGCACCGCGCAGCCTCCTCACCTTGCCGTCTCGCATTGCGAGTCGGTGGAACGTATTGCGAGGTACTCTGACCTCCGCCGCCCGGTGCTGTCAACGCTCCTGCGCGACATCTTCGTTTCGTCGGCGTTTCGCCTGCTCGCAACGCCGACAGCCCAGTTGGCGGCCGTGGGAGGCCGCTACACAGGCAGGTGTCGCCGGGCCGCGCGGGGGCTCGTCGAAGAGCGAAACGCCGGTTCCGCGTCCGGCTCACGAGTGAAGAGCGAATGCGGTTTCCGCGCTCGGCCGGCACAAGCTCGTCATCGCCGCGCGGCTGCTGGTCGTCGGCGGTGAGCAGGTCCAGGGCCGTGTGCGCCAGGTGCGGTGGCGCCGAGGTGGCGGGACGCAGGGGGTCCGTGCCGAGGAGGTTCCCGATCTGGCGCACTCGGTAGCCCGCCGAGTCGCGGTGCAGATGGTGTTGTTCGCAGACGCTCTGCTGACTGCCCCTCTCGGCCGGCCAGGCACGCGGAGTCACCATCAGCTCCGGACGCTGCCGGATCGGCCCGAGGTGTGCCTCGGCGTACGCCCCTCGAAGCCGCGCACCGGGGGCCAACAGGACCTGGACGACCCCCGCAGCCGCCGAAGGTGAGCAGCGGAACGCGCTGGGCCCGGGTCAGGCCGAGCGGCCTTTCGGCCTCGGTGACGGACCGGCCCAGGGCCTGAGGGTGAGTGGGGGCGGGAGCCGCCAGCCGCCACGACGTGGTCACCGGCGGACTCGTCGCCGGTCATGAGGCACAACCGGTTCCGCAGGCGGGCGAGTCGGCGTCGCCCGGCGCCACCACCGTCCACCTTCCTGCTGCACGGGGTGCTCCAGCCGGGCGAGGGCCGTGGACCGGGCGCGGGCGGGAGCCGCTGGAGTGCCGTACGGCACCGGCCGGCGGTCGCCGCAGGTCGGTCCCCGGTCCCGCGGCCGCCGCGCACACCAAGGGGCTCACCGTCCCGGAACGCGGCCCGGTGACGACGTCGGCCGGTGTGAGCCGCGGCGAGACCTCGGCAGAGTCACCCCCGGCGCGCACGGCGTCGAGGAGCAGCGCGGTGACGGTGGCACCGGCCGGCGCCTGCCCGCGCGGATCACCGGGACCGATGGTCAGCAGCACACCGGCCACTGTCGTCCCCGCACGCACGGCCGGCGCCGTGGCCCGCGGCCCGTCGAGCGTGTCGACCACCGGTCGGGCCACGCCGGCGAGCACGCTGCGGCACCGCGGCCGTCGGTGGTCGCCGTCGTCACGCCCTCGGCGGACAGCAGGCGACCATTCGGCCCGTCGCCCGGAGAAGCGCACGGAGCACGTCCGAGCGCTCGGCGCCGGAGAGCACGGCCTCGGTCAGCTCCCGCTCCAGCACGGCGGATCCGGCGTCCGGACCCGCCCCTCCAGGGCCTGTCCGGGCCACGCTCCGGCGGTGGTACGGATGGTGTCCGGTCTCAACGGGCCAGCAGCCGGATCGCCACGCCCTTCTCCTGGGTGTACTCGCGCAGCGCCGCGTACCCACCGCCCCGGCTGAAGCCGCTGTCCTTCTGCATGTTGAACGGAAAGCCGATCACTCCCGCGTCGTGGAACTGGTTGACCGCCACCTGCCCGGAGCGGACGTCCTTCGCCAGCCGCAGCGCCCGGGAGATGTCGTTGGTCCAGATGCAGGCCAACAGGCCGAAGTCGGTCGCGTTCATCAGCTCGGTCGCCTCGGCGGTGTCCCGGAACGACTGCACGGCGAGAACCGGGCCGAAAACCTCCTCGCGGGCGACGCGCATGCCCGCTTCCACACGGTCGAACACCGTCGGCCGGACGAACCACCCCTCGTCGGCGGGTGAGCCGCCTGTGACCAGCCGGGCCCCCTCGCGAGGCGCTTCTTCGAGGAAGCCGCTGACGCGGGCGAACTGAGCGGCACTGACCAGCGGCCCCATGTCCAGGTCGGCTTCCCAGGGCCCGCTCCTGACCACGGCCATCGCGGCCGCGACCCGCTCCACGACCTCGTCGTGCACCGAGGCCTCCACGAGCAGCCGGGAACCGGCGTAGCAGTTCTGCCCCGCGTTCTCGGTGATGGAGGTGACGATCGCGGGGATCGCCGTGTCGAGGTCGGCGTCGGCGAAGAGCACGTTCGGCGACTTGCCGCCGAGTTCCAGCTTCACCGGGACGAGGTTCCGTGCCGCGGCCGCCATGATCGCCCGCCCGGTGGCGGTGGAGCCGACGAAGCTGATGTGGTCGACGCCCGGGTGCGAGGTGAGTGCGGCGCCCGCCTCGGGGCCGAGGCCCGCCACGGCGTTGATCACCCCCGGCGGGAATCCTGCGCGGCGGGCGAGTTCGGCGAGTGCGAACGGGGCCAGCGGCGCGATCTCGGACGGCTTGAGGACGACCGTGTTGCCCGCGGCGAGCGCCGGCGCGACATTCGCGGCGGTGAGCACGGCGGGAACGTTCCACGGGATGACGACCGCGCACACACCGTACGGCTCGGGAACCGTGTAGCCCAGGTAGTCGGGGCTGCGGGTCGGCAGAGTGACTCCGGTGAGCTTGTCGGCCGCGCCGGCGAAGTAGTCGATGATGCCGTGGGCGATGTAGATGTTCGTCCGGCCCCCGGACAATGGCTTGCCCACGTCCTGTGCCTCCACGGCCGCGAGCGCCTCGGCCTCGGCGATGATCAGGTCGGCCCAGCGCCGGATCAGCGCCCCGCGCTCGCTCGGGTTGGTCGCGGCCCACGCAGGGAAGGCGCGGCGCGCCGCGGTGACCGCGTCGTCGACATCGGCGCCGCGCGCCTGCGCCACCTCGGTGATCACCTGCCGGGTGGCCGGATCGAGGACGTCCAGCGTGCCGCCGTCGCGGGCCGCAACCCACTCGCCGTCGATGAAGTGTTGGGAAGGAGGGAAGTCAACAGCCGCCATAGGGGGAACATTGACCGGCCCTGTCACGCATGTCAATATGCAGTCTCGCTTGGTGAGGCATTGAGGAGGCCCTGTGCGTGCCACCGCCGCTCTGCTGGAGCAGCCCGGACAGCCGTTCGTCCTGACCGAAGTGGACCTGGACGATCCCCGCCCGGACGAGGTGCTCGTCCGCGTCGCCGCCGTCGGCGTCTGCGGTACCGACCTGGAGTTCGCCGGCTTCTTCCCCACACCCGCGCTGCTCGGGCACGAAGGGGCGGGCATCGTCGAAAAGGTCGGCGCGCACGTCACCTCCGTACGCCCGGGCGACCACGTCGCCATGTCCTTCACGTCGTGCGGCACATGCGCCCTGTGCCTCACGGGCTCGCCCGCCTACTGCCGCAGCTTCGACGCGGTGAACTTCTCCGGCCGCCGGCCCGACGGCTCCACGGCGGTGACCCACGGGGGGCGGGAGGTCAACGCCCACTTCCTCGGCCAGTCGTCGTTCGCCGGTCACGTCGTCGCACCGGAGCGGGCGGTCGTCAGGATCGACCCGTCGTGGGACCTGCTGCGTGCCGGACCCTTCGGCTGCGGCTTCCAGACCGGAGCCGGCGGCGTGCTCAACGTGCTGCGGCCGCGCCCCGGCTCGTCGATCGCGGTCTTCGGGGCAGGCGCTGTCGGCGCGGCCGCCGTCATCGCCGCCGCGCTGAGCGGCTGCAAGGTCGTCGCGGCCGTCGACGTGAACCCGGCCAAGCTCGACGCGGCCCGCGGCTTCGGAGCCACACACTCCGTCGACTCCTCGGCCGGGGGGACCGCCGAGCAGCTGGCCGCCCTGGTCCCCGAGGGGTTCGACTTCGTGATCGACACGACCGGGCGAGAGGACGTCCTGCGCACCGCGGTGGAGGCTCTCGGGCCGCTCGGTCGCGCCGGTGTCATCGGCGCCGGCCCGAGCGAGTCGATGAGCTTCGACTGGCGCAGCATCCTCAACGGACGCACGGTCACCGGCATCATCGCCGGGTCCAGCCTGCCGCAACTGTTCCTGCCGCAGTTGCTCGAACTCAACGCCGAGGGCCGGTTCCCGGTCGAGAAGATGATCACCTACTTCCCGTTCGAGCAGATCAACGAGGCCGTCGCGGCGGTCCGGTCCGGTTCGGTCGGCAAGGCCGTGCTGACCTTCTGAGCGTCGTCCACGAGACGTTGTCAAGCTCAGCGGCACACCTTAGGGTGACCCGACGCCGATGAGGCTGCTGGCATCCGGTGGCGCGGCCGGACAACACCGCGCACAGTTCCGAGCACGTGGAGCGTGCCCACCATGTCTGCCGACTTCGCCATCGACTTCGACCACCACTCCGACGAGGCCAACGCCGATCCGGCCGCCTACTACGCGGGCTTCCGTGAGCGCTGTCCGGTAGGCCGCTCGGCCGCCCACGGCGGCTTCCACTACACGACGCGGTACGCCGACGTGGCCCGCATCGCCCGCGACGACGAGACGTTCTCCTCTTCCCGCAGCGACCACGGCGGGCAGGGGGTCGGCATCGTCATCCCCAAAGGACCGGGACTCGAGCAGTATCCGATCGAGCTCGACCCGCCGCGGGCGACCGAGTACCGGAAACTGATCAACCCGCTGCTGACCCCGGAGGCGGTCGGGGAACTGGTCCCCATGATCGAGCGCCACGCCGCCCGCGTCGTGGACGACTTCATCGAGCTCGGCTCATGCGACGTCGTCCGCGACCTCACCAACCCGCTGCCGGCCGCGGTCACCCTGGACTGGCTGGGTTTCCCCGAGGAGGACTGGGCGAAGCTGGCCGGGCCGATCCACGACATCTTCGCCGCACCGGCCGACAGCGAGCGCGCCGTGCGCGGAGCCGCGGGGCTGGCCTACATGGACCGGCGTATCCGCGAGTTGATCACCGAACGCCGCTCCGCACCACGGGCCGACGCGGTCAGCACGCTGGTGGCCGGCCGGCGTGCCGACGGCAGCGAGTTCGGCGAGGACGAACTGGTGTCCGTGATCGGCCTGCTCATCGCAGGCGGCGTCGACACCACCACCTCCCTGACCGGATCGACGCTCGTCCACCTCGCCCGCCACCTCGAGCAGCGCCGGCGGCTGATCGACTCCCCCGATCTGCTGGACAGCGCGACCGAGGAGTTCCTCCGCGCGTTCGCCCCGTCGCAGTCGATGGCGCGCACGGTCACCGGGGACGTCGAGGTCGGCGGCTGCCCGATGGGCGCGGGCGACCGGGTGCTGATCCCGTGGGTCGCCGCGAACCATGACCCCGCCGTATTCCCCGAGCCCGAGCAGGTACGGCTCGACCGCGACGCCAGTCGGCACCTCAGCTTCGGGATCGGATCGCACCGGTGCGCCGGCGCCCACCTCGCCCGAGCCATGTTCCGCGCGATGATGACGCAGGTCCTGACCCGGCTGCCCGACTACCGGGTGATCGAGGAGGGGCTCGTTCCCTACCCGACGCGCGGCAACCAGTCCGGCTGGGACGCGGTCCCGGCGGTCTTCACACCCGGCCCCCGGGCGACAGCGGCGGCGGGCACGGTCCGCGCGCTCAGCACGCCCACCCCGCTGCGGGTGACCGCGGTGCGCGCCGCGGCCGAGGGCGTCGTCGCCATCGGCCTCGGCCTGCCGGACGGAGGTGAACTCCCCGCGTGGCGGCCCGGCGCGCACGTCGAGCTGCGTCTGCCCTCGGGCCGACTGCGTCAGTACTCGCTGTGCGGTGACCCCGCCGACGCCACGACGTGGCGCATCGGGGTCCTGCATGAGCCCCTGGGCCGGGGCGGTTCGGCCGAACTCCACGAACTCGCCAGTCCCGGAGCCACGTTCGCGGTACGCGGGCCGCGCAACCACTTCCGGCTCGCCGAGGCGCCGTCCTACCTGTTCCTCGCCGGCGGCATCGGCGTCACACCGATCCTCGCCATGGTCCGCGAGGCCGCCGGACGCGGCACGCCCTTCACCGTCGTGTACGGCGGACGCACCCGCTCGACGATGGCGTTCGCCGACGAACTCGCCACCCTCGCCGGCGACGCGCTCACCCTGCTCCCGCAGGACGAGGCCGGGCTGCCGGACCTCCCCCGGCTGCTGGGCGGCCTGGGCGCGGACACCGCCGTGTACGCGTGCGGTCCGGCACCGATGCTGGCGGCCGTCGAGCGCGAGTGCGCCCGCCTGGATCTCACCGACCGGCTGCACGTGGAGCGCTTCACCGCCGGCGACGATCTCGAAACGGCGTTCGACGCCACAAAGAACCGGACCTTCGAGGTCCAGCTCGCGCGCACCGGAGGCACGCTCACCGTGCCGCCCGACCGCCGCCTCATCGAGGTCCTGCGCGATGCCGTGAGCGGCCTGTCCTACGACTGCGAGAAGGGATACTGCGGAGCCTGCGAGACCCGTGTCCTCGCCGGGACACCGGAGCACCGGGATTCCGTGCTCAGCGACGAGGAACGCCTTGCCGGGCGCACGATGATGATCTGCGTCGGGCGCTGCCGCAGCGACCGACTCGTCCTGGACCTCTGAGACGGGGCGCAGCCCCACCTCCGCCCTCGGACCGGCGAGGAACGAGCCGGCACAGCCGGTGGCCGCTTGGCGGCCACCGGCACATGCAGCCGCGGCTGCGGCCCGGCGTCCGTCGGGCCGGGCGATCACATCGGTGCCATGCAGAACTGCCGGGCACCGCGCAGTGTGGTGCTCAGCTTCCGCTGGGTGGCCCGGCTGTCGAGGCGCACGTCGAGCGCGCCGGGCAGTGTGCTGCGTGCCCGCAGGCCCTCGGGCAGCCGGGAGGCGTCGAGACCGTCACGCCTGGCGATGAGGATGCCGAGCTCGTGACGGCTCAGAGCGTCGGGCCCTGCGAGATGGTGGATACCGGACGCGTCGCACGACGCCAGCTCCAGAACGGCGGCGGCCAGGTCGGCGACGTGCACAGGGCAGCGGATGTCGTCGGTGAACAGGACGCCGTCGCGGGTGCCGGCGGCGAGTTCGTGCACGGCGCGCTCATGTACGGAACGCCCGTTGCCGAGAATCAGCGACGTACGGGCGACGACGGCCTCCGGATGCACGGCGAGAATCCCGGTCTCCGCCGCCGCCTTCGCCGCTCCGTATGGGGTGATGGGGTCAGGGAGGCAGGTCTCGTCGTAGTGGACTCGGGCACCGGAGAACACCGCATCGGTGGACACGTGGACCAGACGGCTTCCACGCTGAGCCGCGGCCATCGCGAGCCGGACGGAGCCGTCCGCCGTTACCGCCCAGTCGGCATTGCCACTCGATGCGTTGACGACGACACGGGGGCTCACCTCGGCCATGACGGCGTCCAGGCTTTCTGCATCCCGCAGATCAAGGTGGCGCCACACGGTCTGGGAGGCGTCGCCGGGCTTGGTCGCGTTGTACGTCGCGGCCGTGGTGTGCTCGGCAGTTCGCGCCTGCCGGATCAGCTCGGCCCCCAGGAAGCCGCTGCCGCCGATGATGAGAACTGTCATGCGCGACACGGTAGACCGGTCAGTGGGCACCGGCGGAGGCCCGGTTCCCACTGTCCGGCCGGTTGTCAGTCGGCCCGGATACGGTTTGTGTCGTGGATGAACATGACATCGGGTGGCTGGGCAGTGTGCTCGGCGAGGACTTCGCCCTGACCTTCGTGCGCGGCGTCACCCATCGCGAGCTGGCGTGGATGATCGGTGGGGACCCCGACGGCATCGTCGAGGCGGAAGTGTTCCAGCGCATGGTCGCGACCGCCCCGTTCGGGGCGCTGCCGAACAGCGCGATGCTCGGCGAGACCGGCAACGGCTGGGCGTTCGCGATCGAGCCTCCAGGGGCCCAGCACGTGTGGTATAGGCACGCGGCGCTGCGTCACATGTGGTCCAGTTGCACGGTCGTCGCGATCGAGGACACGATGATGGACCCGGGCACCATCGCGGTGAGCGTCGACGGCACGCACGACTGGTCCTATCACGAGGGCGAGGTCGGCGAGGGAGCCGAGGAGCATCCGCTCACGCGCCGCCTGGCTGCCGAGGTGGGGCTCGGCCGGGTCATCGAAGGTGAGGACGACCCCGACGACGGGGAGCTGTTCATCCCCGACGATGCCGACATCCACCGGGTCCTGGGGGAGCACTACGGTCTCGCCCTCCCCCGCGAGAGCCTCGAAACCCGTTCCCTGCCCGTGGTCTTCACCGAGCCGAAGGTGTTCCTGCACCCGGTGCGGAAGGTCCCTGACGGGCCGTACGACCCGTGCCCGACGTGCGGCGCGCGGATGGTCACGTGGAACGGGGACGGTGTCTGGGGGCCTCAGTACCGGCTTGCCTGCAGCCGGGCGGAGAGCGAAGGCTGCTCCGGGGAGCGCTTGGGGCCTCTCATCCAGATCGGCGTCCGGCCGGAGCGCAACGCCCAGTGGGACAACGTGCGCCTGCCCGACTGACCGGCAGGCGGGGCGCCGGGCGGACGCGCGATCAGGTGTGCTGCTGAGGTCTCCGCGGAGAGCGCCGAGGGTTCGGCCCCCGGCTCCGCGCCTCCGGTCCTGTCCACCCTGAACATCTGAATCCCTGAACCGCCGGGCCTCTCCCGGGCGGACGGCCGCCTCCCCCACCGCGCCAAGAGCCGGTCCGCCGTCTCCGGTGCGGCGAACCCCCCACTGCCGCCCCCGAGGGCCCGTGGCGCCTCCGCACCCGTATCTCCGACGCCTCACCCGTCCTGCCTGCCATGTCTGCCATGTCCGACGCCGTACAGCACCGCGCCCTGGTTCCGTCGCCTCCCTCACGGGTGACGGAACCGGGGCGCGTGGTGGGACGGAGCAGGTGACAGGCGGTGCGGCGCCTGCCGCGGCCGTCCCACCGTTCAGAGGGGGGCTTCCTTCGAGCCCGGATGGCCGATCGGGCTCACGTGGCCCGTACGGGCACCTTGCCGGTGGTCCTGGCGCCGAACCGCCGCCCGGCGGCGAACGCGAGCGCCTCGTCCCACGAGGCCCCGCCCAGGATCAGCCGCCGGTACTTCATGATCTCGGTCTGACCGTTCATCGTGAGAGCCCCGGCCAGCCGGTCGCCGTCGCGGTAGAGGGCGACGAACCGCCCGTCGGCAGGGTCCCCGCCGGTCACCCGGACCTCGTCTGCGGCGACCGCGCCGACGAACTGGATCCGGGTGTCGTACCAGTCGGACCAGAAGTAGGGAACACAGCCGTACGGCTCGGGGCTGCCGGGATGGAGGGCGTTGCGCGCGGCCACCGCGCCCTGTTCGGCGGCGCTCGTCCAGTGTTCGAGCCGCATCGGACGGTGGAGGAGCGGGTTGTACCAGCGGGCGGCATCACCCGCGGCGTAGACACCGGGGACGCCCGTGAACAGGGTCTCGTCACAGACGATGCCGTCGTCCAGGGTCAGCCCGGAGCCTTCGAGCCAGCCAGTGGCCGGCGCGGCTCCGATGCCGACGACCACCAGATCGGCCGGGAGTTCCGTACCGTCCGTCAGGCGCACGGACTCGACGGCCCCGTCGCCCTCCAGCGCGGCCACGCCGCTGCCGCAGCGCAGATCCGTCCCATGGCGGCGGTGAAGTGCCGCGCACGCCTCGCCCATCGCCTCGCCGACGGCCCGGACCAGCGGTACGGGAAGGGCCTCGACGATCGTGACCCGCAGACCGCGCTTGTGGGCGGCCGAGGCGACCTCGGAGCCGATGAAGCCCGCGCCGATCACGACCGTACGGGCGCCGGCGTCCAGCGCCGTACGGACGGCGTGCGCGTCGTCGAGGGTACGCAGGCTGTGGACTCCGCGCAGCCGTCCGGTGCCGGGCAGCCGGCGGGCGGTGGCGCCGGTGGCGATGACCAGAGCGTCGTACCCCACGTCGCCCGCCGTCGTACGGACCGTGCGCGTCGCCGTGTCGAGTCCGACGGCCGTCGTGCCGAGCCGCAGGTCGACGCGGAGCTCCTGACGGAGGGTCCGCTCCGTGCGGAAGGGCGGCATGTCACCGGTGCCGTCGAGGAACGCCTTGGACAGCGGCGGCCGGTCGTACGGAAGGTGGGGTTCTGCCCCGATGAGGACGATCCGGCCGCCGAAGCCGCCGCGCCGCGCGGACTCGACGGCCCGCAGGCCCGCGAGGGACGCGCCGACGACCACGAGGGTGCGGGGGTCGCCGACGGGTCCGGGCGCGGCGCTCACGGGGCCCGGGGTCGCCGGGCCCGCCCTCGCCGGGCCCGCCCTCGTCGGGCCCTTGCCCACCGGTCCCGGTGCGGTGCTCATGGTGCCAGCCGCAGCGCCTCGGTGGGGCACGCCTCGATCGCCTGGCGTACCGCGTCGAGGTCGTCGTCCGACGCGTCCTCCTTCAGCAGGACGAGTTCGCCGTCCTCGTCGATCTCGAAGAAGTCGGGTGCCAGGGCCTCGCACACGCCGAGTCCCGTGCACTTGCCGCGGTCAAGGGTGATCTTCATGTCTTCTCCAGGGATGGGCCGATGACGGCGTACGTCAGCGGGGGGCGCCGGCCGGATGCCGCTCGGCGATCTGCTCGACGACGAGCTTGGCCGTCTCGGCGCATGCCGTGGTCCCGCCGTTGGCGTACTCCTTGACGCCGTCACCGACGTTCCACAGATTGGGAATCGGAGTGGTGGGCGCGAGGTCGAAGCCGGCGACCGCGCGCTGCGGCGGCCAGCCGTCGCGGGTGACCACGGTCGACAGCACCCGGGCCCGGTCGAAACCGGCGATCTGTTCCCGCAGGTCGGCCATGACCAGCTCGGTCTCGGCCGCTTCGTCGAACGCGCCGACGGCGGGCTTGGGCACTCCGGAGGCGGAGTAGAGATTCCAGCCCTCGGGGGACATCTCGGGGCACAGCCCGGAGAAGTTGGCGACGTAGCAGAGCCGCCGGGTCCTGCCGAAGCTCAGCATGCCGGGCGCTTCGATCAGCTGCTCCTGGCTGGCGAAGTTCACGGTGATCATGGATGAGGGCCGGTCGCGGCGCTTCACCTCGGCGCGGTAGTCGGCGGGCAGATTCTCCTCACCGGCCATCGCCACGGTGGCGGAAGGTCCCGCGTCGCTCACCGCGAAGCCGCAGCCGACCGCGGTCGTCTCCCCGTCGCGCACCACGGTCGCGCCGGTGACCCGGCCGTCCTCGATCGTCAGCGAGGTGACTTCGCTGTTCAGCCAGATCTCGCCTCCGTGCCGGGTGACGACCTCGGCGAGCGCCCGCCAGGCCCCGATGGTGCCCTCGGGGTGGAAGCCGAACTTCTTGAAGGCGCTCTTGCGGGTGAAGTAGGTGAGGAAAACCCTCGCCGGAAGCTCCTCCGAGCCCACCGCGAAGATCGATCCGCAGATGTTGCGGAAGACGGCATGGACGTTCTCGTTCTTGGTGTACCTGGCCACCCACTCGGCCGTGGTCAGCTCCTCCTCGGGCAGTCCGTCGTCCTCGCGGGCCGCGCCGATCCCCTTCATGAGCTTGGCGCCCTGCCGGGTGAGCTGCCCGAGCAGCAGGCCCCAGCCGCCCTTGGTGACGTCGATGTCCTTGCCGCCGATCCGGTACAGCAGCGGCGGCTGGGGCATCCGTATGTCGTAGGCGGCGCCGACCTCGGCGAAGGTCTCCTCGGTGACGCCGCCCGCCTCCAGGACGATGGCGCCGTTGTTGACCTTGAATCCGTCGATGTCATGCGTGGAGGCGCGCCCGCCGATCCGGTCGAGGCGTTCGACCACGAGGGTGCGGTAGCCGCGGTGGGCGAGCCGTGCGGCGGTGAACATACCGCCGGCTCCGGCCCCGACGACCAGCGCGTCGACATTTTTCATCCGGTTCTCTCCGTTTCCGTGGGCGCCGCGTCAGTACGAGGCGGGCAGACGCAGGCTGTGCTGGGCGATGAAGTTGAGGACCATCTCCCGGCTGACCGGGGCGGTGCGCAGCAGCCGTGCGACGAACCAGAGGTCGGCGAGGCCGTACTCGCGTGACAGGCCGTTGCCGCCGTGCGTCTGGATGGACTGGTCGAGTGCCTTCAGCGAGGCGTCCGCCGCGGCGAACTTGGCGATGTTGGCCGTCTCCGCCGCGTCCTGCCCGCTGTCGTACAGCTCGGCGGCGCGGGCGGCGGCCAGCCGGGCGAGTTCGACGGCGACGTAGGCTTCGGCAAGGGGGTGGGACACGCCCTGGTGGGAGCCGATCGGGGCGTTCCACACCGTGCGTTCGCGCGCGTAGGCGGCGGCCTTGTCGAGGGCGTACCGCCCGATGCCGTTGCTGAGCGCGGCGGCCAGGATGCGTTCGGGGTTGAGACCGGCGAAGACCTGGCGCAGT
Organism: Streptomyces sp. NPDC004609; assembly: GCF_042873655.1. Classification (NCBI taxonomy): domain Bacteria; kingdom Bacillati; phylum Actinomycetota; class Actinomycetes; order Kitasatosporales; family Streptomycetaceae; genus Streptomyces; species Streptomyces sp. NPDC004609. Next base: position 58,165 of record NZ_JBIALS010000030.1, read on the forward strand.
CCGCGTCCGGCTTCGCCGACGATGGTTTCGGGCCCCACGCGCACATCGTCGAAGAAGAGGGTGAACTGCTTCTCGGGGACGGTCAGTTCGGTGGGGATGGCTTGTCTGGTGACGCCGGGGGCGTTGGTGGGGACCACGAAGAGGGACAGTGGTGTACGCCCCGAGGGGTCCGGGTCCCCGTCGCGGGCCACCACGAGGACGGCCTCGGCCTCGTCGACGCCGGAGATGTAGTACTTCGTGCCGGTCAGCCGCCTGCCGTCGCCGTCGGGGTGTGCGGTCGTGGACACCTTGTGGCTGTTGGATCCGGCGTCCGGCTCGGTGAGCGCGAAGACCATCTTCCTGCTGCCGTCGGCCATCCCGGGCAGCCACTCGGCCTTCATCCCGGGCGAGCCGTGCTTCCAGACGATGGATCCCGTGATGGCGGGTGAGATCACCCCCATCAGGAGGGGCATGCCGTGGGCGGCCAGCTCCTCCAGGACGACCTGGTAGTCGGCGAGACCGCCGCCGCCCCCGCCGTACTCCTCGGGGAGGTGGACGCCGAGGAAGCCGCCGCGGCCCAGTTCGTCCCAGAGTTCGCCGACATGGCCTCCCTCGCGTGCGCGGTCGGCGAAGTAGGCGTGGCCGTACCGTCGGGCGATCCTGCCGACGCTCTCGCGGAGCGCCGCGTGCTCCGTGCTGTCGACGATCAGTCCGGTCATTCCGTCACCGTCCCCGGTAGTGCGGTTCGCGTTTGCCGATGAACGACGCGATGGCCTCGGCCGCGTCCGCCGTCGCCGCGGTGCGGCTCAGGGAGCGCACCTCCGCGGCGAGTTGCCCGGTGAGCGTGCCGGTCCCGGAGGCGCGCAGCAGCCGGCGCATTCCCGCGTAGGCGCGGGTGGGCCCGGCGGCGAGCCCTCTGGCGGCCCGGAGCACCTCCTCGTGCAGGGTGTCGTCCGGCACGACCCGGGTGATCAGGCCCCATTCGGCCGCCTCGTGCGCCGTCAGGGTCCGCTGCTCGTAGAAGAGTTCCGCGGTACGCCGGACTCCGATGAGGCGGGGCAGGAACCAGGAGGTGCCGCCGTCGCTCGTCAGTCCGAGGGCCGCGAAGCCGAGGGCGAACCGGGTGCGCTCCGCCGCGTAGACGAGATCGGCGCAGTACACCAGGCCGAGGCCGCCCCCCGCGGCGGCACCGTGGACACCGCAGACGATCGGCACGTCCAGGGCGCTGAACAGGGCGAGCGCCCGGTGGTAGACACCGGCCATGCTGTCGAGCAGTGCGGGCAGTTCGCCCTCGGCGGCCCCGGCGAACACCTCGATGTCGCCACCGACGGTGAACGCCGGGCCGGCGGCGCTGAACAGCACCGCCCGCACCCGTGGGTCCTCCTGGCAGCGGTGGGCGGCCTCCAGCAGTTCGTCGGCCGTCCGGGCGTCCAGCGCGTTGCGGGCGGCGGGCCGGTTGAGCCTGATGTGGGCGAGGCCGTCGGTGACGTCGAACTCGATGCGGGTCAGTTCGGCGAGCCGGGTCGCGGGCGGGGGCTCGGGCGGGGGCCCGGCCTCCTCGCCCGTCAGCGCCCGCGCCCAGCGCGCGGTGTCCGTGTACTGGACGAGTTCCGCGATCCGGTGGCCGGTGAAGCGCAGCAGGTGTACGAAGGACGCGTCGAGCGGGGCGCCGCTCGTCCTGCCCTCCCCCGTGTACCGGCCGATGACGAGCAGTCGGCCGTCGTCGACGCGGTGGAACTCCCGCGGCTCGGCCCGCGCGCGGAAGTGGCGGGCGATCCGGCCCCAGAAGTCGCGGCGCATCCGGTCGGGTCCGGTGTGGACACCGCCCAGATCCAGCGGCAGTCCCTCGCTGGCGTGTCCGCGGAAGCCGGGGTCCAGCACCTCGGCCAGGGCCTCGTGGTCCCCGTCGGCCAGGGCGTCGTACAGCCGGCGGGCCGACTCGACCGCGGCCTCGGAGCCGATGGCGTCCGGCGCTTCGGTTTCGCTCGTCATCGCGGCAACCTCCTTCTCATAGAATTTAATTTAAAATAAACACGCTCGTCAAGCCTGTGCCCCCGGCCGCCCCCGGTCCGGCTCAGCCGCGCTCCGCCCCCACCACCGACACGAACGAGACACAGGCGCCGGGACGGCCGCCCAGATTGTGGGTGAGGGCCAGCCGGGGGTCGTTCAGCTGCCGTTCGCCCGCCTCGCCCCGGAGCTGGAGCCAGCACTCGTAGAGCATCCGCAGCCCGCTGGCCCCCACCGGGTGCCCGAAGGACTTCAGCCCGCCGTCCGGATTGACGGGCAGCCGCCCGCCGAGTTCGAAGTCGCCGTCGAGGACGTCCCGCCAGGCACGGCCGCGTTCGGCGAAGCCCAGGTCCTCCATCAGCACCACCTCGGTGGGTGTGAAGCAGTCGTGCACCTCGGCGAGGGAGATCTCCGTACGCGGGTCGGTGATCCCGGCCTGCCGGTACGCCTCCCGGGCGCTGTGGACGACCTCGGGGAACGTGGTGTAGTCGTACGCGGGATCGGTGGCGGCCAAGCCCGCCCCGGCCGTCAGCGACAACGCCTTCACATACACCGGGCGGTCGGTGTACCGATGGGCGTCCTCGGCGCGCACGATCAGCGCGCAGGCCGCGCCGTCGGAGACCCCCGAGCAGTCGAAGACCCCGAGCCTGCCCGCCACCAGCGGCGCGGCGGCGATCTTCTCCTTCGACACCGGGGTACGGAACTGGGCACGCGGGTTGCGGGCCCCGTTGGCGTGGTTCTTCCAGGCGACATGGGTCATCGCCTCCCGCATGGCCGCCGGGTCGACCCCGTACTTGGTGCAGTAGGCCGGGTCGAGCAGGGAGAAGGCCGCCGGTGCGGTGAGGGTGTTCTCCGGCGCGGTGCCGTCGCCGGGCGGGTCCATCCGGGTCAGCCCGCTGAATCCGGAGTCCTTCAGCTTCTCCACTCCGACGGCCATGACCCGGTCGTACGCGCCGGACGCTACGGCGTAGCAGGCGTTGCGGAAGGCGTCCGAGCCGGTGGCGCAGTAGTTCTCCACGCGGGTGACGGGCCGGTGGCCGAGGCCCAGCGGACGGCTGAGGGTGAGCCCGGACTGCCCGGAGCCGAGGGTGCCCAGCCAGTACGCCTCCACATCGGCCGGCTCGGTGCCCCCGACACCGTCCAGGCACTCCCGTACGGCGTCGATCAGCAGATCGCCGGCGGAGCTGTCCCAGCGTTCACCGAAGCGGGTGCAGCCCATGGCCACGACGGCCACGCGGTCCCTGATGCCCTGTGTGCTCATCGGTCGTCCTCCACGGGCCGGGCCTTCCAGAAGTAGTTGTGCACGCCCTGGGCGGTGTAGAGCCGCCGGAAACTCGGCGTGACCCGGGTGCCGACCGCGATCTCGCCGGGTGAGGCGTCGGTGAGTTCGAGCGTGCAGCGCCCGCCGCCGTCGAAGTCGATCACGGCGTCGATCACCGGCGGGGAGGGCGAGTGGGCGAGCCGGTCCACGGTGAAGGTGGCGACCGTGCCGCGCGCGTCCGCCAGCGGCAGCGGGACCATCGCGTCCGGTGCCCCGCAGCTCTTGCAGACCCGGGCGGGCGGCAGATGGGCGAAGCCGCAGTCACGGCAGCGCGAGCCGGTGAAGGCGTACTTCCACGCCCGCGACCGCGCCGACGGCGGCGCCGCGGGCAGATCGGGCTCGGGACGCCGTGGTGCCTCCCGTTCCAGGAGTCCGCGCCAGGACAGATAGGTCGTATACGGTACGTCCCGGCCGGACGCCGACTGGCCGGCCACCGACCGGGTCTGACGTCCGGTCAGGATACGGTCGGTGACGCGGAGCACGAGCGCGTCGCAGCCGTCCACGGCGGCGAGCACGAGCACCGTCTCCCCCGGCCGGGCCCGGTCCAGGACCTCGGACAGCCCGAGCCCGGCGTCGGCGGCTCCGCTCCAGCCGCGCCGCCAGGGGGAGGTGATCCGGCCCCGGATGCCCGCCCGCCCGGCCACCAGGGGGTTGGGCGAGGAGATCACGACATGGTCGGGCTCGGTCACCCCCGCCTGCCTCAGGGCCCGCTGCCCGGCTTCGGTCACCAGCGGCAGATAGTTCTCCAGTCCGAAGCGCTCCTCCCAGCGGCGGGCGGCCGGCTCGCCCGGGGCCCGCCACCGGTCGAGGAACTCGGCCGTCAGCGAGGCCCGGCCCACGATGCGCGCGAGGGCCCGGGACGGATCGCCGAAGAGGAAGGCCGCCGCTCCGTCACCGCCGCGGCGCTCGTCGGGCGAGCCCGGCAGCCCGGTGATCACATCGGCGCACACGGCGAGGCCCCCGCTCACGGCCGCTGCGAGCAGTGCACCGGTTCCGGAGCGGGCGGAGCCCGCCAGATCGACGGCGAAGCACTCCGGGTCGAACCCGAGCGCGGCGTGCACGGCGGTGGCGTTGGTCTTGTCCGCGTACGCGGGCGAGGTGGTGGCGAAGTACACCGCCTCCGGCCGCTCCCCCGCGCGGGGAAGCCGCCGTGCCGCCGCCACCGCGAGGGTGGTGCTGTCCTCGTCGTAGGACGCGGCGATCCGGCTGCCCGCCCCTGTTCCGGTCTGCTCGCCCGGCCGCAGGCGGTGGCGCGGAAGGTACGCGGCGTACGCCACGATCCCGTGGAGTTCCGGCACGATCCCGTGGAGTTCCGGCTCGGTCATCAGGCCCCCTCGAAGAGCGCGGCCATGCCCTGGCCGCCGCCGACGCACATGGTCTCCAGGCCGTACCGCCCGCCGCGCCGCCGCAGTTCCCGCAGCAGGGTGGCCAGGATCCGCACACCCGTGGCGCCGATCGGATGACCGAGCGCGATGGCGGATCCGTGGACGTTGAGACGGTCCGCGGTCCGGGCGTCGTCCGTGAGGCCCCATCCCTTGAGGACGCCCAGCACCTGGCAGGCGAACGCCTCGTTCAGCTCGATCAGATCGATGGCGTCGAACGGGACACCGGTGGCGGCGAGCAGCTTGGCCACGGCGGGGACCGGGCCGAGGCCCATGGTCGCCGGTTCGCAGCCCGCGGCGGCCCAGCCGACGAGATAGCCGAGGGGTTCCAGGCCCAGTTCGGCCAGCTTGTCCTCGGCGACGACCAGACAGGCCGCGGCGGCGTCGTTCTGCTGGCTGGCGTTCCCCGCCGTCACCGTGCCGCCGGGCAGCAGGGGCCACAGCCGGGCGAGCGAATCGGGTGTGGTCGCGGGCCGGATGCCCTCGTCCCGGTCGAACAGCACCGGCTCACCGCGCCGCTGCGGTACCGGGACGGGCACGATCTCCTCGTCGAAGATCCCCGACTCCTGTGCGGCGGCGGCCCGTTCATGACTGCGGGCCGCGTACGCGTCGGCCTCCTCGCGGGTGATCCCGTACTCCCGGGCGATGTTCTCGGCCGTCTCGATCATTCCGGAGATCGGGCCGAACCGCGCCTCGGGCTGGGAGCGTTCCCGCCCCCGGTCGAGCCGGTCGTAGAGCTGCACCCCGCCGGAACGGCTGCCCCAGCGCACCTGCGTGGAGTAGTGCTCGATGCCGCTCATGCTCTCCACACCGCCGGCGAGCACCACATCGGCGGCGCCCGTCTGGACCATCATGGCCGCGGTGACGACGGCCTGGAGGCCGCCGCCGCAGCGCCGGTCGAGCTGGAGACCGGGGACCTCGACCGGCAGACCGGCGTGGAGGGCGGCCCAGCGGCCGACGCACGGTGTCTCGGAGTTGGCGTACGACTGCGCCATGACGACATCGCCGATCCGCCCGGGGTCGACGCCGGTCCGCTCCACCACCGCCCTGACGACCGTGGCGGCCAGATCCTCGACGGGGACGGGCCGCAGGGTCCCGCCGAAGGTGCCGACGGGTGTTCGCAGCGGTGAGACGATCGCCGCTCTCCTCAATCGCGGGGTGTTCATGGGCACAGCTCGTCCTCCATGGCCTTCTCCAGCGGCGCGCGGTGGTCGGGGTGGGCGACGGCGAGCATGCGCTCCCGCCGCGCCCGCAGCGGCAGTCCGCGCAGATCCGCCGTGCCGTATTCGGTGACGATGACCCCGGCGTCGGCGCGGGGCGTGCTGACCGGGCCACTCAGCCGGGTCACGATGCGGCTCGCCCGGCCCGCCGTGGACGGCAGCGCCACGATGGGCACCCCGCCCCGGGAGCGGGCGGCACCGCGCAGGAAGTCGACGGCCCCGCCGACGGCTCCCACGTAGGATTTCCGGGCCACCTCGGCGTTGATCTGGCCGTGGAGGTCGACCTCGACGGCCGAGTTGATCGCCACGAACCTTTCCTGCGCCGCGAGTCCCGCCGGGTCGTGGGTGCGGCCGGTGTCCCGTACCTCGATCGCCGGGTTGCGGTGGGCGTAGCGGAACAGCCGCTCGGTGCCCATCAGCATCCCGGTGACCGTGCGCCCCGGGTCCAGGGTCTTGCGCCGGTTGGTCACGACCCCGGCCTCCATCAGATCGGCGACGGTGTCGCCGATCTGTCCCGAGTGGATCCCGAGATCCCTGCGGTCGCCGAGCCGGGACAGCACCGCCTCCGGCACGGCCCCGAGCCCGAACTGGAGCGTCGCGCCGTCGTCGATGAGCGAGGCGACCCGGTCGCCGATGCGCTGTTCGACGTCCTTCGGGACGCCCCGGCGCACCTCGGCGGGCGGGCGGGAGACCCGTACGACCACATCGAGGTCGTCGCGGGTCAGGACGCGTCCCCCGTGGGTCCAGGGCACCTGGTCGTTGACCTCGGCGACGACAACGCGGGCCGTGTCGACGGCGGCGGACAGATAGTCGGCGGCGAGGCCGAGGCTGTAGCGGCCCGCCGCGTCGGGCGGGGGCAGCTGGAGCAGGACGGCATCGGCGCGCAGGGGGCCACGGGAGAGCAGACCGGGCAGGTCGGAGTAGTGGCAGGGCAGCACGTCCAGGGCGCCGGCCCGGTGGAGTTCCCGGTTGCCGCCGCTGCCGCAGTACGACAGGAACGACACATGGTCGGCGTGCTCGGCCCGTACGGTGTCCGAGGCGGGAATCCCGAGGAAGCAGCGGAAGCCGCCGATCGCGGCCCGCTGGGTGAGCAGCGCCTCGGTCAGGGTGCGCGGTTCGGCGCACGCCTGGCCCCAGAGCACCAGGTCACCGGCCCGGACGAGGGCCGTGAAGTCCGGTGCCTCATGGCCGTACGGATCGTCCGGGCCGGGAGTAACTCCGTGTACGTCAGACATCGGCCGCCCCGTCCCGCCACCGGCCCGCCGAGGGGTCGAGCATGCGGTGGCGCTGCTCCTCGGTCAGCCACACGATGGTCTCCAGCTCCAGGGCGTCCACCAGGCGCACCCGGCCGGTCCTCAGGTCCTCCAGTCGCAGGCGGGGGCCGTTGGCGCTCCGGTCGTACGACACGGACACCTCGGCGAACTCGCCGCCCACGACCCAGCCGGCATGTGCTCTGTCCGGTGCTTCCCCTTCGGATCCGGTCATGTCAGATCAGGAAGGACAGGGTCGGGACGGGCCCGGTGTCGTCCACCAGGACCACGGTCTTGCCGGCCAGCCGGATCTCGCCGTCCACCCTCCGCAGCCGGTAGGTGGTGCGGCCCGCCCAGATCTCCTTGCCCCGGGGCCTGGCCTCGACGAGCAGGAAGTTGGCGCCCACCGTGGTGTCCTCGCCCTCGGTGCCGAGGATCTCGATGTTGGAGACGAGCCGGCGCAGGTCGGAGCGCGGTTCCTGGGCATGCCGCTTGCCCGTCCTGAGCTGGGCGATCCGGGTGGAGATACGGCGTCGGTTGTCGTGGATGACCGACACCTGCCGGGACGGGTCGGTGCCGGGGCCGCCGATGGGCACCCAGTAGAGCGCGTCGTCGGTCCACAGGGCCTCCCACGCCTCGTAGGCGTGCTCGTCGGCGAGCCGCGCCTCCAGATAGAGGAACCGCTCGATGTCCCGCAGGCCGAGGCCCTGTTCCTGTGCTGCCGGGGTGGCCATGGTCAGCCCTCCTCCATGACGGTCCTGTACTGCGACCAGAAGCCGCGGATGCCTGTCTCGTCGGTGACGTCACCGACGAGGTAGCCCTGGTCGTCGGTGCGTTCACGGTGTGCGCCGCGGCGCAGCGCCAGCCACTCGGGGAGATTGCCGTTGACCCCGCGCTGGCTGCGCTCGTACATCTCGGCGTCGTCGGCGAGCAGCATCCCGGCGGGCCCCACCGAGCCGACGGACTGCGACAGCAGCCTGCGGTTCATGTCGGGCGCGCCCTTGAGCTGGACGGCCGTGACGTTCTGGATGGTCTCGGAGACGGACACCGGCTGGATCATGAAGACGCTGATCTCGGCGATGAAGAGATTGGGGAAGACGGCGACGTGCGGGGCGCCGTCGATGAGGATCTCCTCGGCCTGCTCCCCGTACCGGGCGCGCATCCTGGCGACGTAGTCGGGGACCTTGTCCTCCGTGGTGCCGAACCAGCCCAGCGGTTGTGCCCTGTCGCGGAATTCGGGCCGGAGGTCGTTCTCGCTGTGGCCGCCGCCGAGGTCGCGGGTGACGGCCGTCGACTTCTCGCTGTAGAGCGCGCCGATGGGGCTGCCTGTGACGCCGAAGATGGAGCCGTGGACGAACTGCGGGTGGTAGCCGTCCGTCTCGTTCTCCATCACCATCTTCCAGTTGGTGTGGGTACGGTGGCGCAGCCAGCCCGCCGTCAGTTCGGACTCGCCCTCCGGGGAGAGGCGGGACAGCCGGTCGAGTTCGCCCGCCGCTCCGCCGAGGTGTTCCTTCAGGCTGGGTCCGTCGGGGGCGAAGCTGGCGAAGACGAAGCCCTGGTACGCCTCGACCCGGGGCACCCGGCCCATGCTGACGTCGAGCTTGTTCTTGCCCCCGTACCCCTGGTGGTAGGGGTAGCCGAGGAGCCCGCCCTTGTTGTCGTACGTCCAGCCGTGGTACGGACAGCGGAAGGCGCTCGAATTGCCGCGCAGGTCCTCGCAGACGGTGGCGCCCCGGTGCGCGCAGCGGTTCACCAGGAGGTTGACCTCGCCGTCGCGGCTGCGGGTCATGATGAGGTCCTGGAGGCCGATGCTCTTGCGGACGTAGTCGCCCGGTCTGGCGACCTCGCTGGTGTGGCCGACGCACACCCAGGTGCGATACCAGATCCGCGCCAGTTCGTCGGCGAAGATGCCGGGGTCGGTGTAGAGGGAGCCGTGGACCCTGGTCTCCTGGACCAGATCGGCGTACTTCCCGTTCGTGGTCTCCCGCGTGGTCATCGCCTTTCCTCCAGTCGCCGGGCGGACTGCTGGACCAGCCGGAACTTCTGCACTTTGCCGGTCGGTGTGGTGGGCAGGTCTCCCGGCTCCGCGAAGATCACATGCTTGGGGACCTTGAACCGGGCCAGGTTCTCCTTGCAGAGCGCGATGACCTCGTCCTCGGTGACCGAGGTGCCCGCTTCGGGGATTACCCAGACGCAGCCGGCCTCGCCCCAGCGGTCGTCGGGCACGCCGATGGCGTACGCCTGGCTGATGCCCGGGTGCTGGGTGAGCAGGTCCTCGATCTCCTTGGGCATGACCAGTTCGCCACCGCTCTTGTACAGCTCCTTGCTGCGGCCGGTCAGTTCGAGATATCCGTCCTCGCGGATGCGGCCGAGGTCGCCGGAGCGCACCCAGCCGTCGACCAGGGCGAGCGCGGTCTCCTCGGGTTTGTCCCAGAAGCCGAGCATATGGGTGGGGCCGGTGGAGGTGAGTTCGCCCTCGGCGCCCTCGGGAAGCTCCTCGCCGGTCACCGGATGCAGGGTGCGGTACACACAGAGGTCGCCGCCGTGGCCGGGAAGCCCGGCGGAGCCGGCCAGCTTGACCCGGCCGACGGTGGTGGCGGCCAGCCGCATGTCGTCCTCGGGCAGCGTCATGGTCATCGCGCCGCCGCACTCGGTCATCCCGTAGCCGGTGACGACCTCGCGGGCGCCGAGTTCGTCCTTGACGCGCTGCCACAGCCACAGCGGGGACGGCGCGGCCCCGGAGAGCATCGAGACCAGCGAGGACAGATCGCGCTTCGTGCGGTCCGGGTGCTCCAGCAGGGCCACCGTCATGGTCGGCACACAGAGGATCTCGGTGGCGCGGTGGCGCTCGATGCCCTCGAAGTAGCGGGCCGGGTCGAAGGCGGTCTGGGGGATGATCGCCCCGCCGACCATCATGGCCGCCAGCATCCCCTCCACATAGCCGAACATGTGGTAGCAGGGCAGCGAGAACAGCACACGGCGGCCGTCCTCGAAGGCGCGGGTGAGCGCGGAGGCGTACCCGGTGCGCTGTACGGCGTCGTGGGTGACCCCAACGCCCTTGGGCGAGCCCGTCGTTCCGGAGGTGTAGAGGATGTCGCCGATGTCCTCGGGGCGGCTGCGGCCGAACTCCTCGGCGGCCCGGGCGACCGCTCCCGCCCGCTCCTCGCCGAGAGCGGTGAGCCCGCTCACAGAGACCACGCCGTCCCGGCCGCCCTGTTCACCGGTGTCCATGACCACCACGCGCTCCAGCGCAGGCAGTTCGGCGGTGGCGCCCGTCTCCCAGCCCGGTGCGATGGAGTCCAGCATGCCGAGGTAGTCCAGACCGCTGAAGCCGGTCATGGTGATGAGCACCTTGCAGGCCGACTGGCGCAGTACATAGGCCAGTTCGTCCTGGCGGTACAGATAGTTGAAGGGGATCGCCACCGCGCCGGCGCGCGCGATCGCGAATTTGAGGGGGACGAACTCGGCGTAGTTGGCCATCAGCAGGCCGACCCGGTCTCCCCTGCGGACGCCGAGCGCGGCGAGGCCGTCGGCCAGCCGTACGGACCACTCGGCGGTCTCCGCGTAGGTCAGTGTGTGCTCGTCCGTGAGGACGAAGGGGCGCGCGCCGAACTCCTCGGCGCACCGGTCGAGCCGCTGGTCCAGTGTGAGCGGGGTCCAGACGGGGAATCGCCGCTCCAGTTCCCTGCGGCGCGCTTCGATACTCACGATCATGATCCTGCCTCCGATCGAATTTAATCTTATGTAGATTAAATTGACAAGCCCTCTGGAACCTCACGCTCCGGACCTCCGGCCCGGGACCTCTCCGCCGGCCCCGGGAACCCCGTCCGGAGCCCGCGCGGGACCACGGGACGAGCCCCTGCGCCTACCGACCCCGGAAGACCGGCTTCCGCCTCTCCCCGTACGCGGCCACGGCCTCGGCGAAGTCCTCGCTGTCGAACAGAGCAACCTGGTTCTCGATCTCGCGGTCCAGCGTTTCGTACGGATCATGGGGACCGGCCAGCAGCAGCCGCTTGATCGCCGCCAGGGCCAGCGGCGGCCCGGCGGCCAGCCGCCCGGCGTCCGCGATCGCGCGGGCCAGCGCCCCGCCGGGTTCGGTCAGTTCGTCGGCCAGCCCCAGCTCCAGCGCGCGGGCGCCACGTACCGGCTCGGGCATCAGCATCATCTGCCGGGCGCGGGCGGCGCCCACCCGGCGCGGCAGCGACCAGGAGATACCGAGGTCACCGGCGAGCCCGACCCCCGTGAACGCGGTGTTGAAGACGGCGTCCGACGACGCGACCACCCGGTCACAGGCGAGCGCGAGCGAGGCGCCCGCGCCGTAGGCGAACCCCTCGACGGCGGCCACCACCGGCTTCGGTCCCCGCCAGACGGCCCGGACGACGCGCTGCGCCGCCTCCGCCCTCGGACGGCTCTCGGCCTCCGGCTGCCGGCGCATGGCGGAGACGTCCCCGCCGGAGCAGAACGTACCCCCCGCGCCCGCCAGCACCACCGCCCGTACGGACGTCTCGGCCATCGCGCTCTCCAGCGCTTCGGCGAGCGCCACCCGCAGGGGCATGTCGAGGGCGTTGCGCAGGTGGGGCCGGTTCAGGGTCAGCACCCGAACGGCACCCTGATCGGCCACGAGGAGGTGCTTCTCCTCGGCCCGGGGATCCCGACTCGTCATGGACTCTCCTTTTTCAAAAATAGATTCAAACATAGAGTGGGCCGGAAGAACACCGGTGAGACAGCGGCAAGGAGCTCGCAGATGACGATCCCCGAACAGCCCGACGACTGGACGGAACCCGGCGCCCACGTCGTACGGACCGGAGTCCACCGGATACCGCTGCCGCTTCCCGGAGACGCGCTGCGCGCGGTGAACGCCTACCTGGTCGAAGCGGACGACGGCCTCGTCCTGGTCGACCCGGGCTGGGCGAGCGAGGACACAGCGAAGGCCCTGGGGGGCGCGCTCGGTTCCCTCGGACACCGGATCCCCGACATCAGCCGCATCGTGGTCACCCATGTCCACTGGGACCACTACAGCAACGCGATGGCGCTGCGCGCCGCGTACGGCATCCCGGTCCTCCTCGGCCGCGGCTCACGCGCCTCGGTGGAGCGGTACTCCCCCGATGACGGCCTCTACCGGCCGCAGTCCGAACTGCTGCGCCGCTGCGGAGCCTTCGACATCGCCGAGCGTGTCGACGCCACCGGACTCACCGAGGAGGAACGGGCGATGCCCTGGGGCTCGCCGGACTCCTGGCTCGACGACCGCGAGCAGGTCCCCCTCGGCGAACGCGCCCTCGACGTCCTGGCCACCCCCGGCCACACCGCGGGGCACATCGTGCTGCGCGACGCCGTCGGCGGACTCCTCTTCGCGGGCGACCACGTCCTGCCGCACATCACCCCGTCGCTCGCGCTGGAGTCCGTGCCGGAGCCGAAGCCGCTGCGCAGCTACCTGGACTCCCTCCGCCTCGTACAGGACATGCCCGACACCCTGTTGCTGCCCGCCCACGGCCCGGTGACGGCCAGCGTCCACACCCGGGTGGAGGAGCTTCTCGTCCACCACGGGGAACGTCTGGACGCCTGCCTCAAGGAGGTGAAGAACGGCGCGTCGACCGCCTACGCGGTCGCCCGCGCCCTCCCCTGGACGCGCCGCCGCCGCACCCTCGGCCAGCTCGATCCGATGAGCCAGATGCTCGCGGTCATCGAAACGGACGCCCACCTCGACCTGCTGACCGACCAGGGCGCGCTGAGCGCGACCGAACTGACGGACGGCGTACGGGCCTACTCCCCCGCCCCCTGACCACCAGCCCCGGAAGCGCGCCACCAACCCGTTCCACGGCGCGCGTTCGGAGCCCCCTCGGAGACTTCGCGGACCGACGGCACAGACGCCGGGTCACCGGACCCGGCCCGACCGGGGGCTCCCCCACGGAGCGTGCCCCGGGCGCGCCGGGGGCGGGCCCGGTCGCGGCCGGCCCCGGGGGACCCGGCCCGACACCTCACCCCCCGCCGAACACCGGTGCCCGGTGCTCGATCACCGCCGCGAGCCCCTCCCGCGCATCCGCCGTCGCGGAAAGCTCGGCGACGGTCCGTGCCTCCTCCGGGAGCCGGGCCTCCACGGTCGAACCCAGCCCGTCCCACAGCAGCCGCTTGGCCGCCGCGTTCGCCCGGGGCGCTCCGGCCGCCAGCGTACGGGCCAGGGCCAGCCCCTCCTCGTACACGGCGTCATCGGCGACAACCCTGGTGATCAGCCCCAGTTCCAGCGCATCGGGGGCGGTGAGGACGGGGTTGGTCAGCACGATCTCCATCGCCTTGCGCAGCCCGACGAGCCGGGTGAGCGTCACCGAGACACCGGCGTCGGGCGCCATGCCCACCCGGGTGGCCCCCGCCAGAAAGCGCGCGGACTCGGCGGCGATCACCAGGTCGGCCGCGCAGACCAGCCCGAAGCCGCCCCCGCCCGCGGCGAAGCCGTGCACCGCGGCCACCACGGGGGCTTCGAGCCGCATCAGGGCCGACACCGCGTTCTGGAGCCACGAGGTCGCCTCGCGCAGATACGCGGGCAGGTCCGCGCCCTTGGCCGCGAAGGTCTTCACATCGCCGCCGGCGCAGAAGTGGGGCCCTTCACCGCTGAGCAGGACGGCCCGTACGCCGGGCGTTCCGTGGATCCGCATGACGGCGTGGTGCAGCCCCGTCAGCAGGGGTACGTCCATGCCGTTGGACGCCTCGGGCCGGTTCAGCCTCAGCCGGGCGACGCCCGCGTCGTCGAGGTCCAGCAGCACGGGCCCCGAGTCGATCAGCGTGCGTGCCATCCGGGTCTCCGTCACCATCCGGGCCTCCGTCGGCCTGCCTGTCATCTCAGCCACCGTTCCGTCCTGTGAAGGCGGCGATCCCGGCGCCTGCCGACTCTCCGCTCTGATGCTCGACGACCATCCGCCGCTCCAGGGCCAACCCGTCCTCCAGAGGCAGCCGCATCCCCTCGTGGACCAGTCGCTTGATGCGGCCGAGGGCCTGCGGGTCCTTCGCCGCGAGAGCCCCGGCGAACGCCCGTACCGCCTCGTCGAAGCCGTCCGCCGGCAGGCTCCGGTACGCGAGCCCCCAGGCCACGGCCTCCTGCGCGCCGATGCGGTCGCCGGTCAGGAGATGACCGAGCGCCCGCTGGCGGCCGACGAGCCTGGGCAGCCGCTGGCTGCCGCCCCCGCCGGGGATCTGTCCGAACCGGGCGTGGTTGTCGGCGAGCTTCACGTTCTCGTGGACGAGTGCGATGTCGCACGCCTGCATCAGTTCGAACCCGCCCGCCATGGCATGGCCCTCCACAGCGGCGATGACCGGCACGGGCAGCTCGGCGATCGACGAGCACGCGCGCCCGAAGTTCTCGAACAGCGGGCGGAGCGCTTCGGGCCCCCCGTCCCGCAGCGCTTCGAGTTCCGTGAAGTCGCCGCCGACGCAGAAGTTGCCTCCGGCGCCCCGGATGACGATGACCCGCGCGGATTCCGCGAGGCGCGCCAGCGCGGCGCCGAGTTCCCGGCCGAGTGCGACGGTGATCGCGTTCATGGCCCTCGGCCGGTTGAGGACGAGGTGCCCCACACCCGCGTCGACATGGGTCTGTACGACGTCGCTCACATCGGTCTCCCGCCGCCGGCTCCGAGTACGGCTTCCCCCGCGGGATCGGCCGCGGGATCGGCCGCGGGATCGGCCGCGGCGGCCCGGGCCTTCTCGGCGTCCCGGTCCGCGAGGACCACCCGGGCGCGGTGCTCGTACGGCCGTCGTGCCATGGCCCGCCCGATGCCCCGGGCCGTGCCGGTCGCGGCGGCGGTCCGCCCCCCGACCGGTCCGCCGCTCTCCGTGCTTCTCACAGCTCAGCCCTTCTCCCGTTGCGGCCCTTCTTCATGCCCCGCCCTTCTGATCCGTCCCGATACTCGGGTTTCGAATTTAAATTAGATACGATTCTTCTTCAAGGCCACGACCTCCGCCAGAAGGAGCACATCACCATGGATCTAGGTCTCAGGAACGCCCGGGTACTGGTGACCGGAGGCGCGTCCAACATCGGCCGGGGCATCGTGCACGCCTTCGCCGACGAAGGGGCCCGCGTACTGATCTGCGACCTCGACGGCGACCAGGCCGCGCGGGTGCGTGACGAGGCCCTGGAGCGCGGCGCCGCCGCGGCCGGGACGTTCGCCGCCGATCTCGCCGGGCCCGGCGCGGGCGAGCGGGCCGTCGGGACGATCCTGGAGCTCTGGGGCGGCATCGACGTCCTGGTCGCCAACGCGGGCATCAGCATCCCGTCGTTCATCGCCGAGCACACCGACCGCTCGCAGTGGCAGCGCATGTTCGAGGTCAATCTGTTCGCGGCGATCGAGTGCGTCCAGGCGGCCGTCCCGCCCATGCGGCAGTCGGGGGCGGGCGCCGTGATCACCATTGCCAGCGACGCGGCCTTCGGCGAGATCCGGCAGGGCGTGTACGGCGCGTCGAAGGCCGCGCTGGTGGCCCTGACCCGCACGGTCGCCAAGGAGCACGGCCGCCACGGCATCCGTGCCAACGCGGTCTGCCCCGGACTGGTCATCCCCGAGGGCCCGGAGGCGGTGGGGGCCACCAGCCTGTGGGCGGGCGGGCAGGACGCGATCTTCAACGACGGACAGGTCGACCATCTGCTCAAAGCCACTCCCCTGCGCAGGCTGAGCACGGCGGGGGACATCGCGGCCAGTGTGGTCTGGATGGCCTCGGAGAAGGCGGCGCGCCAGGTGACGGGCCAGGTCCTGTCGGTCAGCGGCGGTTACGCCATGCCGTGACGATCGGCCGTGGTGTACGGAATCCCGCGCGGGGAACGCGTCGGGTCCGGGCGGGGCACGGGCCGTGGCCGGGACTCCCCCGGTTCCGGCCCGACCGGATCCGAAGCGCGCCCCCGTGCCCCAGCCCTCACCGGCCGGGCGGACCGGGCGCCCGGCCGCTCCGAACGCCTGACGAGTCGACCGCCCGACGGAGCCGGCCGGGGCCAAGGGAGACCCGGGCGCCGGTGTCGGCTCACACCGCGGCACACACCTCAGGCCATGACCGCCACGAACCGCCAGTTCAGCACGGGCCGGTCGCCGTCCGCCCGGACCCGCGACCGCAGATGGACGAGCCCGCCGGACCGCGCGAACGGCTGCAGGCGTTCGACGACGAGGCCGCTGCGCAGGGTGTCGCCCTCCCGTACCGGACCCGTGTGATCGCAGCCGTGCCAGCCCGCCACGGTGACAAGGCCCGGCAGGGCCCGGGTCGCCTGGGACAGGGCGATCCCGATGGTGTGCCCGCCGTACACCAGTCGGCCGGCACCGCCCGCCGCCCGCGCGTCGTGGTGGACCTGGGCCACGTTGAGGGTGAGCCGGGCCAGTTCGGGCGCGCTGGAGACCACGTCCCCGCCGCCGACCTCCCAGGCCATGCCCTCCTCCAGGTCCGCGAAGTGGGGGCCGCCCGCGGCCTCGCGGAACCGCTCCAGCCGCCAGCCGGCGGACGCACCGCTCAGCGCGGCGTCCGAGGGCGAGCGGCCCACGGCCGCCAGATCCGCCGCGTGACCGGTCGACCGCTCGGGGTCCCGCAGCGGGAGCATCGCGCACCGCCAGAAGTCCAGTACGGGCCGGGCCCACTGGTCGGTCGTGGTGATCCGCAGGGCCACCAGCCCGGTCGGCGCCCGGCCGGGCCGGGAACCGTTCTGGCGCAGCGCCACCACCTCGGTGGAGGTGCGCAGGGCGTCGCCGATCGCCGGGGCCCGGTGAAAGACCAGGCCCCGGTAGAACAGATTGGCCTTCACATGGTGGGTGGCAAGCGTCGACTGGCCGATCGCCACGTCCCACACCAGCGCGGGATGCGCCAGCTCCCTCCCCCCGGTGACCTCTGCGCACAGCGCCGCGTCCAGCGGCAGCCGCAGCCGGTCGCCCACGATGGCCTGGTGTGCCGCCGCGCGCCCGGAGGTCAGGGTGAGCCCGGGGGCGGTGTCGAAGACCTGGCCCACGCGCAGCTCGTCGAAGTAGGGGCCTTCGGCGACGGCGGGCAGGGCGGCTGCGGGGGGTTCCTCTCCCGCCGGTACGGAGGTCATGACGCGGTTCCGCCTTTCCCGTGGTGCGCGGCGGGCCCCGCGAGGGCCGCCCGCGCAAGGGTGTCCCTGGCGGCTACCGCGACCGCTTCGTCGAGCATCTGCCCGTCCAGGAGTGTCGCCCCCGCGCCCCGGTGCACGGCCTCGTCCAGGGCCGCCAGCACGGCGCGTGCCCGCGCGGTCTCGTCCTCGGTCGGGGTGAAGGCGGCGTTCAGGGTGTCGAGTTGGCGCGGATGGACGGCCCACTTCCCGTCGAAGCCCAGCCGCCGGGCCCAGTCGGCCCGGTGCATCAGGCCCTCGTCGTCGGCGATGCCGAGGTAGGGGCCGTCGATCACGGCGAGGTCCGCCTCCCGCCCGGCCGCCAGCACCCGTTCCTGCGCGGCCAGCCACATCTCCGGCGGCGCGTCGGCGGATCTGCCCAGCGACGCGCCCAGATCGGCGTACCCGAGGACCAGGGCCCGCAGCCGTGACGACTCGGCCGCCGTCTCCCGCACCCGGCCGAGACCCGCCGCGGTCTCGATCAGCGCCTGGACGGCGAGGGGCCGGCCACGGCCCGCGGCGGCCTCCGCGCCGTCCAGCAGCCGCTCGACGTAGGCGATGTCACCCCGGCCCTCCGCCTTCGGCACCACCACGGAGTCCGGCAGCTCGCGCGCTCCGGCGCAGACGAGGAGATCGAGATGGCACCAGGGGGTACGGGGAGCGTTGACCCTCACCGCGACGCGCCCGCCGTTCGCGCGGGGGCCCACCCGGTCCAGAACGGCCCGTACGGTCTCCCGGGCGGCGGCCTTGCCCGGCACGGGCACCGCGTCCTCCAGATCGATGACGATCTCGTCGGCGGCCGACTCCCACGCCTTGAGGATCTTCCGCTCGTCACCGCCGGGTACGGAGAGACAGGAACGCGGGCGGGGGGCAGTCCGCTCAGCCATGAAGGAACTCCTCGGGGACGCTGTGCGCCGGCGACCGGCCGACATTAATCTATATTAAGATAAGGGAGACCCCCAGACGTATCGAGGAGCAGGACCGTGACCTCCGAACTCGCCGCCCAGGAAGCCGCCCCACGACGGCCGAGGACCGCCGGGGAACGCGCACCGTATGATCGGGCCGTGTCCAGAAAAGCCACGAGGTCGAAATCCAGAAGCGGTGACGACCCCAAGTCGAACCGGACCCGGGAGCGCATCCTCGACGCCGCGGCGCACGTCCTGAGCAAAAAGGGGTACGCGGGGGCCCGCCTCAGCGACATCGCCGTGGAAGCCCGGTTGCAGGCTCCGGCGATCTACTACTACTGGCCCTCGCGCGAGCAGTTGATCGAGGAGGTCATGTGGGTCGGCATCCAGCGGCTGCACCAGCACGTGGCCGACACCCTGGAGGCGCTGCCCGCCGACACCTCGCCCATGGACCGGATCGCCACAGCGATCGAGGCCCATCTCCAGGTCGCCCTGGAGCTGTCGGACTTCGCCACCGCGATCATCCGCAACTCCGGCCAGATCCCGGAGGAGATCCGTGCCCGGCAGAGCAGCGAGGACGCCAAGTACGGCACCCTGTGGCGCGGACTGATCCAGGCCGCGGACGAGGCGGGCGAAATCCGGGCCGACCTCGACCGCCGCACCGCGCAGCGGCTGGTGATCGGCGCGCTGAACTGGGCGGCGGAGTGGTGGAATCCGGAGCGTGACTCGATCGAGGTCACGGTCCGCACGGCCCAGTCGCTCGTCCGTCACGGCCTGAGCAGCAGATCCCGGCTCACCGGCCCTCCGGCCGACGCCTGACCGCGGCCGTCCGTCCTCGGCCGCCCGGCTCGCACGGGGGCGCGGGCCGACGGGCCGGTCCCGCCCCTTCCGTGCGCACGAGACGTCACGCGCCCCGGACGACCCACCGCCGGCCGGAACGGGCGCCGAGCGGCTGGGCTCCCGGTCGGCGCGACGCCGGAACCCGGCCCTACCAGGGGCCCGGTCACGGCGGCGGGGCGGCCACCGGCACCGCGCCCAGCCCCTCGAAGGCCATGCGCACCACCTCCCGCGCGAGCCGGGCGGCTTCGGCCTCTCGCCCGCCGTCCGCGCCGTCCGATTCCTCGGGGCAGGCTCCCCGCTGGTACCACTCCACCAGCGAGTTGATCATTCCGGACAGCAGCCGGCTGACCAGCCGGGCGTCCCCCACCGGCGTCACATCACCCTCGTCGATCGCCTCCTGCACCAACCCGGCCACACACCGGTCGAAGGCGCGCCGACGATCGAGCGCCCAGCGTTCCGTCTCGGTGTTCCCGCGGACGCGCAGCAGCAGGGCGACACAGGGCAACTCATCGGTCAGCAAAAGGACTTGGCGGCTCATCAGCCGGGACAGCCGGTCGACGGCGGGGCCCGGCCCGTTCCGGCTCTCCGCCGCGAAGGCGAGCAGAGGACCGACCGCGCGATCCAGGGCCAGCCGCAGGAGCTGCTCCTTGCCGTCCACGTAGTGATAGATGGCGGACTTGGCGAGTCCGGTCGCCCGTGACAGATCCGCCATGCTCGTCCCGTCGTAACCGTGCTCGCTGAAGACGCGCGCCGAGACGGACACCAGCAGGTCCAGGCTGTAGCGCGGCCTGCCGTGCACGGACCCACCACGGGGGGCGTCACACATCCGTCGAGCCTCCTCCCCTGCGTACCGGCCGGTACGGTGTACACCTTGAACTTTAATTTAATCTAATTTAAATTTGTCACGCAACCGCATATCCTCGTGGAAGGGACGGCACACGGTGACGACTGGACCCCTGGCGGGCTGCCGCGTGGTGGAACTGGCCGGGATCGGACCCGGTCCCTTCGCGGCCATGACGCTCGCCGACCTCGGAGCCGAGGTCGTGCGCGTCGACCGGCCCGGTCGCGGCGAATTCTTCCCGGGCGTGGAGGACAAGGATCTCCTCAACCGGGGCAAGAAGTCGGTCGCCCTGGATCTGAAGCGGCCTCGGGCGGTGGCGGCGGCCCTGACGCTGGTGACCGCGGCGGACGTCCTCATCGAGGGGTTCCGCCCCGGTGTCGCCGAGCGGCTGGGCCTGGGTCCGGAAGTCTGTCTGGAGCGCAATCCCCGCCTGGTCTACGGGCGGATGACCGGCTGGGGCCGGACCGGGCCGCTGGCCCGCACGGCCGGACACGACATCAACTACCTCTCGGTGACCGGTGCCCTGCACGCCATGGGGGACGCGGACGGGCCGCCCGCCGTCCCGCTCAACCTGGTCGGCGACTTCGGCGGCGGTGGCGCGTATCTGGTGATCGGTGTCCTCGCCGCACTCCACGAGGCGGCGCGCAGCGGACGGGGACAGGTGGTCGACACGGCCATCGTGGACGGGGTCGCCCATCTGCTCACGGGGACCCACGCGCTGATGTCCAGCGGGCAGTGGCAGGACGCGCGGGGGACGAACCTGCTGGACGGAAGCACCCCCTTCTACACGGTGTACGCAACGATGGACGGCCGCCATATGGCCGTCGGCGCCCTGGAGAACCGCTTCTACCGCGTGATGCTGGAGCTGCTGGAGGTGGACGAGGATCCGGCCCTTCAGCACGACCGGAGCCGCTGGCCGGCCCTCCGCGAACGGCTGGCGCACGCGTTCCTGAGCCGTACCCAGGCCGACTGGACCGACGTCTTCGCCGGCTCGGACGCCTGTGTCTCCCCGGTGGTGAGCCTGCGCGACGCCGCCGCCCATCCCCAGCTCCAGGCACGGGGAACGCTGGTGGAGCGGAACGAAACCGTACAGGCGGCGCCCGCGCCCCGGTTCTCCCGCACTCCCCCGTCACCGGCTTCCCCGCCGCCTCCGCCGGGCCGGGACACCGCCGAGGTGCTCGCCACATGGGGGGTGGCGGACGCCGAGGAGCTCATCTCCTCGGGCGCGGCGGTGCAGACCTGATCCCGGCAGCCGGTATCCACGTGACCCGACGGGCGGGTTCCGCCGCCCTCACACCCCAGACAAAGGAGTCCCCATGGCCGTTCTCTCCGAGGAAGAGAGGGCAGTGGTCGCACTCGTCCGCGAGTTCGTCGACCGGGAGGTCCGGCCCGTCGTCCGCGAGCTGGAGCATGCCGACACGTACCCGGAGAAGCTGATCGAGCAGATGAAGCAGCTCGGGGTCTTCGGGCTCGCGATCCCCGAGCCGTACGGCGCCGCGCCGGTCTCGATGCCCTGCTACGCCATGGTCACGGAAGAACTGGCCCGTGGCTGGATGTCCCTCGCCGGGGCCATGGGCGGGCACACGGTGGTCGCCAAGCTGCTGCTGGAGTTCGGTACGCAGGAGCAGAAGGAGCGCTATCTGCCCCGGATGGCGACCGGCGAGGTACGGGCGACGATGGCGCTCACCGAACCGGGTGGCGGCTCGGATCTCCAGGCGATGTCCACCAAGGCGCGGCGGGACGGCGACCGCTATGTCGTCAACGGCTCCAAGACCTGGATCACCAACTCACGTCGCTCCCAGCTGATCGCCCTGCTCTGCAAGACGGACCCCGGGGCCACCCCGGCGCACCGGGGCATCAGCATCCTGCTGGTCGAGCACGGGCCGGGGCTGACGGTCTCGCGCGATCTGCCGAAGCTCGGCTACAAGGGGGTCGAGTCCTGCGAACTCGTCTTCGAGGACTGCGCCGTTCCCGCCACCGCGCTCCTCGGCGGGGTCGAGGGCCGGGGCTTCGCCCAGATGATGAAGGGCCTGGAGACGGGACGTATCCAGGTCGCCTCCCGCGCCCTCGGTGTGGGCCGGGCCGCGCTGGAGGACGCCCTGCGTTACGCACAGGAGCGGGAGAGCTTCGGGAAGCCGATCTGGCAGCACCAGTCGATCGGCAACTATCTGGCCGACATGGCCACCAAGCTGACGGCCGCGCGCCAACTGGTCCTGTACGCCGCCGAGCGCGCCGAGGCAGGACAGCGCTGCGACATGGAGGCGGGGATGGCGAAGCTGTTCGCATCCGAGACCGCGATGGAGATCGCCCTCAACGCTGTCCGGGTCCACGGCGGATACGGCTATTCGACCGAGTTCGACGTCGAGCGCTACTTCCGGGACGCGCCTTTGATGATCGTCGGCGAGGGCACGAACGAGATCCAGCGCAACGTCATCGTCCAGCAGTTGGTACGACGGGGCGGCCTGACGGACTGACGTCTCCTCACGGCCCCACAGCCCCGGACGGACCGTCGCCCGCAACACCGGAGCCTTCCCACAGGCCCCCGCCGGAAGCGTGTCCGGGCCGGGGGCCGCAGGGCGGATCCCGGCCCGCGCGCACACGACGGCACACTCCGGCTGGTGACCCGAGTCCAGCGTCGGTGGCGGTGAGGACCGGCTGGGAGCGGCGCGGGTCCTGCCCACGGGCCCCAGGGGCCCGCGGCGCTCCCGGCTCGGGAGAACCACGCGGAGCATCCCTGTCGGCCGGCCCCGTACCGGGTACGGGGCACGGCGAGCCTTTCGCGGCAGGCGGCCCCGCCGGAGGCCCTCCCCTTCACTACCGCCGGGGCCGTCGGCCCGGGCGATCGGGAGGGCGGGCCATGGCCCCGTGTCCGTCAGCCGGTTCCCGACCGCCGGGCGAGGTCGCGGCCGATGATCTCCTTCATGATGGCGGTGGTCCCGCCGTAGATCGTCTGGACCCTGGTGTCGACAAAGGCCCGTGCCACCGGATACTCCGTCATATAGCCGTAGCCACCGTGCAGTTGGACGCAGCGGTCCATGACCCGCTTCTGGAGTTCGCTGACGAACCACTTGCCCTTGGCCGCGTCCACCGCGCTGAGCGTGCCCGCGTTGAACGCGAGCACCGAGCGGTCGACATACGCCTGCGCCACATCGATCTCGGTGTCCATCTCCGCGAGCTCGAACCGCACATGCTGGAAGTCGCCGATCGGCTGCCCGAACGCCTTCCGCTCGAAGCAGTACCGCCGGGTCTCCTCGAAGACCGCCCGGCAGTTCGCGATCGCCTTCACCGCGACCCCGAGGCGTTCGCGCGGCAGATGGCTCATCAGATGGTGCAGGCCCCGCCCCTCGGTCCCCAGCAGGTTGGCCGCCGGGATCCGTACGTCCGAGAAGAAGAGCTCCGCCGTGTCCTGGGCCGGCAGGCCGATCTTCTCCAGCTTGCGTCCCCGGTTGAATCCGGGCATGTCCCGCTCGACCACGAAGAGGCTGAAGCCCTTCGCCCCGGAGCCGGGTGATCCCGGGTTCTCCGTCCCGCCGGCCGACCCGGTCCGGGCGGCCACGATGACCACATCGGCCATGATCCCGCTGCTGATGAACGTCTTCTGCCCGTTGAGAATCCAGTGCCCGCCCTCGCGCCGCGCGTACGTGGTCATGCCCTGGAGGTCGCTGCCGGCGCCCGGCTCGGTCATCGCCAGGGCCCCGATGAGCCGCCCCTGGGCGAACCCCGGCAGCCAGCGCCGCTTCTGCTCCTCGGTGGTCAGATCGAGCAGATAGTGCAGTACGAGGTCGTCCTGGAGCGAGACGGTCACCGCGAAGGACAGCGCGTGCGCCCCGGCGATCTCCTCGGCCGCCACCATGCGGTAGCGGTAGTCCTGTTCGCCCGCGCCTCCGTACGCCTCGGGGATCTGGAGTCCGTAGACGCCCTGCTCCGCCGCGCGGGCGAAGACGTCCCGGTCGATCCAGCGTTCCGCCTCCCAGCGGGCGTGGTGCGGTACGACCTCGCGGGTCAGGAACTCCCGTACCGTCTCCCGGTACTGCTCGTGGTCCTCGGTGAACAGGCCGCGCTCCATCGCCTCAGCCCAGCCGCTCGATGACCGTCACATTGGCCATGCCGCCGCCCTCGCACATCGTCTGGAGCCCGTACCGGCCGCCGGTGCGCTCCAGTTCGTGCAGCAGCGTGACCATGATCCGCGCGCCCGACGCGCCGAGCGGATGGCCCAACGAGATGGCGCCGCCGTTGGTGTTGACCTTGGCGGGGTCCGCGCCGATGTGCCGCTGCCAGGCCAGGACCACACTGGCGAACGCCTCGTTGACCTCGAACAGGTCGATGTCGCCGGTGGTCAGACCGGCCTTGTCGAGTGCGCGGCGGGTTGCGGGCAGCGGGGCGACGAGCAGGTTCACCGGGTCGGCGCCGAGGGCGGAGAGATGGTGGATCCGTGCGCGGGGCGTGAGGCCGTGGGCCCGTACCGCCCGCTCCGAGGCGATCAGCAGCGCGGCCGAGGCGTCGGAGATCTGGCTGGAGACGGCCGCCGTCAGCAGGCCGCCCGGGACCAGGGTCCTGAGCGCGGCCATCTTCTCCGGGGAGGTGTCCGCGCGCGGGCCCTCGTCGTGCTTGACGCCCTCGAACGGGGTGATCTCGGCGTCGAACCGGTCGCTGTCGCGTGCGTGGAGGGCACGGCGGTGGCTCTCCAGCGCGAACCGCTCCATGTCCTCGCGGGTCAGCTTCTCCTCGCACGCGATCCGTTCGGCCGAGGCGAACTGGGAGATCTCCTGATCGCCGTACCGCGCGTACCAGCCCTTCGAGCCGGTCCACGGGTCGCTCGCCCCGTACGGCTCGCCCGCGGCGAAGGAGCTGAGGATCGGGTACTGGCTCATCTTCTGTACACCGCCGGCCAGCACGAGATCGGCCGTGCCGCTCATGACCGCCTGGGCGGCGAAGTGCACCGCCTGCTGGGACGAACCGCACTGCCGGTCCACGGTCACCCCCGGGACGGTCTCCGGCAGCCCCGCGGCCAGCGCGCAGGTCCGGGCGATGTCACCGGCCTGCGAGCCGATGGCGTCGATACAGCCGAAGATCACGTCGTCGACGGCGGCCGGATCGAAGCCGCCGCGCTCCACGAGGGTCGCGATCACATGGGCGCCGAGGTCCGCCGGATGCGTGTCGGCGAAGCCGCCGCCGCGCCTGCCGACCGGCGTCCGCACCGCGTCGACGATGTATGCCTCGGCCATGGTGAGACTCCTTCGCTGGGTTGCCCGGCACCGATTTCTGAATTTAACATAGATTTAAAACTGACAGTAGGCCGCCGCTCGATGGCGGTTCCGCCCGTGACACTCCCTGCACGGGAGGGTGGTTTTCGAATCTAATTTAGGTAAAGTCCGTGCCGCGCCAGGTACGCAAGGCGCCCCCACGAGCCATCAGCCAATGGAGGTTGAGCCGTGACGACATCCCCCTCGACGACACCCCGAGCACCGCGCAGACGCATCGAACAGTCCCTCTGGTCCCGGGACGAGAGCGTCCCCCTGACCGACCACACCGTGGGCTCCCTGCTGGAGGAACGCGCCCGCGAACTGCCCTCCTCCCCCGCCCTGATCGGCACCGCCCACGGCACCGGCGCCGAGCGACGGCTCACCTACGCCGAGCTGTACGCCGAAGCCCGACGCGTCGCCCACGCCCTGCTGCGCGACGCGCGCCCGGGTGACTTCGTCGCCGTCTGGGCCCCGAACGTCGTCGAGTGGCCGGTCATCCAGTACGGGGCCGCGCTCGCCGGGGTGACACTCGTCGCCCTGAACCCCGTTCTCCGTCCGCACGACCTCGCCTACGCCCTCAACCACTCCCGAGCCACGGTCCTGCTGCACGCCGACCGCAGCCGTGAATACGACCTGGCCGCCGCCGTCGCCTCGGTACGCGCCGACTGCCCCCGGCTGCGCCATGTCATCAGCCTGTCGCGATGGGACGGCTGGCTCGACGGCACCGACCCCGACGGGGCCCTCGCACCGGTCGACCCGGACGCCCCCGCGATGCTCCAGTACACCTCGGGCACCACCGGCCTCCCCAAAGGCGTACTCCTCCGGCACCGGTCGCTGGTCAACGTCGCCAAGCTGACCCTGGAGACCGCCGAGGTCGCGCCCGGATCGATGTGCGTGAACCCGCTGCCGATGTTCCACACCGCGGGGTGCGTGATCTCCACCCTCGGCCCGCTCTGGCTGGGCGGCTGTGTCGCCCTGGTCGAGCGCTTCGAGCCGGGGGGCGTCCTGGAGTTGATGCGCCGCGAAGGCGCCGATGTGCTGTTCTACGTCCCCATGATCCTCGGCGCGCTGCTGGAGGCCGCGCGGACCTCGGACGAGCCGGCGCCCGCGCTGCGCACCGCGATGGGCGGAGCCGCCAATGTGCCCCGGGTCATGATCGAGGGCGCCGAGCGGACCTTCGGCGCCACCGTCCACAACCTCTTCGGCCAGACCGAACTGGCCCCGGTGCTCACCATGACCCGGCGCTCCGACTCGCACGACGACCTCGTGCTGACCGTGGGCAGACCGCTGCCGCAGGTCGACTGCAAGATCGTCGACCCGGAGAGCGGCGCCGTCCAGCCGCTCGGCGTCCCCGGGGAGATCTGCGCCCGCGGCTACCAGCAGCTGCTGGAGTACCTCCACGACCCGGAGACGACCGCAGCGACCGTGGACGCCGACGGCTGGGTGCACACAGGCGATCTCGGCGCGATGGACGAACGCGGAGTGATCACCCTGACCGGGCGTCTGAAGGACCTGATCATCAGGGGCGGCGAGAACATCGCCCCCGCGGAGATCGAATCGTGTCTCGTCGAGCACGACTCCGTACTGGAGGCCGCGATCGTCGGCGTACCCGACGAGAAGTGGGGTGAGACGGTGGGCGTGGCCGTCCGGCTGCGGGAAGCGGCGGCCCCGGGAGTCCGCGCCGCCCTCGAAGCGCACTGCCGCGCGGCGCTCTCCCCGTACAAGGTGCCCCAGCACTGGTTCCACGTCCCGGAGCTGCCGATCACGCCATCCGGCAAGGTGCAGCGGTTCAAGCTGCTGGAGGCGATCACCGAGGGCCGCCTGGAGCCGCTGCCCTGACGCCGCGTCAAGAGCCGTCGCGCGTACTAGAGGAGCGCACCGACGATCCGGCGAAGGCCGTCGCCCTGCGGTGGGGATGGTCCGAACCGGTCGTACGGAACCCCCCGGCGACGCCCTCCGGGACGGCCGACCGGCCCTCGGAGCAGACGCTTCGGCGCCTGCGGCGGCCATCAAAACCCCCGCGGCATCCGGACTTCCGGACACGAGCCCCCGCCGGAGGTCCGCCGCTGTGTCCGCGACCGGCCCCGGCCGCGGACGCCTCGGCGCGTACGGACCGAAGCGACCCCTCCACGGTTGTCGACGGCCCCGCGCAAGGCCCCGCTCCGGGCACCGGAGGTCGGTGCCGAACCGTCCCCGTACCCGCCGAGACCCACCCCACCCACCGAGGGAGAAGACAGATGCCTGGAGTCAAGGACCGCGTGATCGTCATCACCGGCGCGGGAGGCGGCCTGGGCCGCACGTACGCCCTGCTGCTGGCCCGGGCCGGAGCGCGTGTCGTGGTCAACGACCTGGGCGGCGCCCGCGACGGCTCGGGCTCCGGCACCACGATGGCCGACGGAGTGGTCGCCGAGATCCGCGGGGCCGGCGGCGAGGCCGTCGCCAGCTACGACAGCGTGGCCACCGAGGAGGGCGCCGCCGCGCTCGTCCGCACCGCGGTCGACGCCTTCGGCACGGTGCACGGTCTGGTCAGCAACGCGGGCATCCTGCGCGACCGGTCCTTCGCCAGGATGACCGCCGGGGAATGGGAGGCGGTCCAGCATGTCCACCTCTTCGGTGCCTTCCACGTCACCCGCGCCGTGTGGCCGTACTTCCGGCAGCAGGAGTACGGCCGGGTGGTGATGGCCACCTCGACCTCCGGGCTCTACGGCTCCTTCGGCCAGGCCAACTACGGTGCGGCGAAGGCCGGTCTCGTCGGGCTGACCCACACCCTCGCGGTGGAGGGCGCGAAGTACAACATCCTGACCAACGCCGTGGCGCCGCTCGCATCGACCCGGATGACCGAGGACGTCACCCCGCCCGAGCTGCAGGGGAAGCTGGACCCCGCGTTCGTGGCACCCGTCGTGGGCCATTTGCTCACCGAGGAGTGCACCGACAGCGGCACGGTCGTCGTGGCGGGCGGCGGCGAGGTGCACCGCACCCGGCTGTACCGGTCCCGGGGCGCCTCCTTCGACTTCGTACCCACCATCGAGCAGGTCGCCGAACGCTGGGGCGAGATCACGGACATGGAAGGTGCGCTGCCCGGCACCAACCCTCTCGGCTGAGGAGCGCGCCCTACGCCGGGGACGTCCCGGCCCTGCCCGCGCACCCTGCCCCATCGCTCCGCGAGTCGGCGGCACCGCACAGCGCGCGACGCCACCGCCACCGACCACGGCGTCAGGCTCACCGGAGCGGAACTCCGCCCGCCCTGCGCGGCTCCGCCGCCGGGACGGGAGCCGGGTTCGGCCGCGCCGTGGACCGTCTCAGCGGCGTCCCCCACCGTCGGCCTGGTGCCTGAGGTCGCCTGCCCGGTCGCCGGGATGGCGGTCATGGCCGCCTCTGTCCGCGGGGCCGGGTGCGATGCTCTCGTACCGCCGGCCGGTTCCGCCAGCGTCGTCCGGCAGGTGTCCCGGCCAGATGACGCGACCGCCCGCGCCGGTGAGGGCGCGGGTCAGCTCCCCGGGCGGCTGCCGATCGGTGATCAGGCCGCCTGTCTGTTCCAGCGGTGCCACCCGGTAGGGGGCGACGCGCTGAAGCTTGGAGCTGTCCGCGAGCACATAGGTCATCGCCGAGTTGCGCATGATGACCCGTCGGACATGGCACTCGTCGAGGTGGAAGTCGGTCAGCCCGGCCTCGTCGTGCACCCCGCCGGAGCCGAGGAACGCCACGTCGGCGTAGACGTCCTCGAAGAATCTCTGCGCCAGAGGGCCGGAGAGCGCGAGGTCGCCTCGGCGCATACGGCCGGCGCTGAGGTGGACCTCGATGCCGGTGGCCTCGGCCAGTTCGTTGGCGGCCAGCACCGAGCACGTCAGCACCACGCCGGTGAAGTTGCCCGCGAGGGCGCGGGCGACGTGCATCGCCGTGGTGCCGACGTCGATGACCACCGTCTGTCCGGGCCGGACGAGTCCGGCGGCGAGCTTCCCGATGACCGACTTCGCCTCCGCGGCGGCTCCGAAGCGCTCCCCGAACGACGGCTCGTTGCTGAGGTGATCGGTACGGGTGGCGCCGCCGCGGACTCGTACCAGCAGCCCCTTGGCCTCCAGTTCGGCGAAGTCGCGGCGGATGGTTTCGGCGGAAACGCGCAAGGTGTCCGCCAGTTCGGCAGTCGACACCACGCGACCTTCCTGGATCGCCTGCGAGATAAGGGCGTGCCGCTCGACTGAGAGCATATTCAGACCGTTCCTGTGGCGAAGTATGGCCTTCTGAGCCGAAGTATTGGTCGCCGCGGTCATGCCAG
Organism: Streptomyces sp. NPDC004609; assembly: GCF_042873655.1. Lineage (NCBI taxonomy): Bacteria > Bacillati > Actinomycetota > Actinomycetes > Kitasatosporales > Streptomycetaceae > Streptomyces > Streptomyces sp. NPDC004609. Next base: position 87,507 of record NZ_JBIALS010000030.1, read on the forward strand.
TCAAGACTTCCGGGCACCCAGAGAGCCCCACGGCCGTGTCTCGCCGTTGCCTGGCCATGTGTGAACAGCGGTTTCCGCACAGAGTGACGAGGTCGAGTTGGTCACGAAACGAACAAGGCCTTGTCAATCACCACAGGGACAGTCAACATGACCATCGGAACTCACAGAAAACCACGTTTGCAGTCAGAACCAGTCTTCATCGGGCTTGCGGCCCACGCACTCCCAGCGCCTTGGGCGTCCGGGCACGAGACGCTTCCGCCTCCGTGGCAGTGGCGCCCGCTGAGGAGGCACGACATGAACTAGGGAGTGTTGTGACAGAGAAGTACGCGATGACCATCGCGTTCACCGCCCTGTTGATCTATCTCGCCTACCGGTCCTACCGGCGCATCAACAGCTACCAGGACTACAACCTGGCGGGGCGCAACACCGGCTTCCTCGCGCTCGTCGCCACTCTGGGCGCGGCCGAGTTCAATACCGCGACGCTGATCGGAGGTGCCTCGGTCGCCTATCTCTACGGCACCGTGGGGCTCTGGTACACGTCGTTCATCTTCGTCTTCGTCTTCAGCATCTACGCCTGGACGGTGGCCAAGCCCTACCGGCGCCTGCAGATCTCGACCATCGCCGAGTTCTTCGAGCGCCGCTTCCACGGCAGAGGCGCGGAGACCACCCGGGCGCTGGCGAGCGTCGTCACCCTGACCTTCACCTGGATCGCGCCCGCGACCTACCTCGCCGGCCTCTCGGTGGTCGCGTCGGTACTGCTCGGCGTGGAACCGCTGACCACGGTCATCGTGATCACGTTGCTCTGCCTGGTCCTGTCCCTGGCCGGCGGCTTCATGACGGCCATTTCGTTCGACATCGTGGCCTACGTCATGATCCTCGTCTTCATACCGGTGATCTTCTACGTCGGATACTCCAACGCGGGCGGCTTCGGCGAGCTGAGCAAGGTCTTCGACCCCGAGTACCTGTCGTTCGAACCCATCTGGGATCTGGAGAACTTCGGGTTCGCCGCGATCCTGACGTGGTGCTTCCAGAACATCATGCTCTACGTCGCGGCCCCGTGGTACGGACAGCGGATCTTCTCCGCGCGCAACGAGCGGGTCGCCTACCGGGCGATGCTGGTCAACACCGTCCTGATCGTGGTGCTGTACGCGCTCGTCGCGATGGCCACCATGTTCAGCCGCGTGGTCATGCCCGGCCTCGACAAGCCCGAGGAGGCGCTGCCGAGGCTGGTGCTGGAGTACACCCCGCCCATCATCCAGGGCCTGCTGCTGGTGACGCTGCTCCTGGTCGGAATCAGCACGATGGTGGCGATCTGGAACTCCGCGGTGTCGATCGTCGTCAACGACCTGCTCAAGAGGTACGTGTTCCGCGAGCGCACCGACCGGTTCTACGTGCAGTCCAGCCGCGTCGTGTTCCTGGTGCTCGGCATCTCGACCCTGGTGTTCGCGCTCACCTTCGTCGGCAACATCCTCCTCGTCCTCACCTACGTTTCCGTGTTCACCGCCCTGCTCGCCTTCCCGATCCTGGCCGGCCTGTACTGGAAGCGTTTCACCACCGAGGCGGCACTCGGCTCGCTGGCCGTCGGCGTCGTGTACGTCGTCATCGCGCTGCTGGCGGACTTCCCGTACCACTTCGTCAGCCCCGTCGGCATCGCGCTCAGCGCCGTCGTCGGCACGATCATGACGCTGGCGGCGGGCCGGAAGGCAATCGATCCACGGGTGGAGCAGTTCTACGCGACCGCCCACGGCAAGAAGGGAGAGCTGGAGCATGTCGAAGCCTGACGAGGCCTACCTCCGGCTGAACGAGAACGGCGACATCCTCAACATCACCGGATACGCCGACCGCTGGAGCGCACGCCCCGGTGAGCCGGTCACCTTCCACGTCAGCACGAATCGCCCCGAATACCGGGCCGAGATCGTGGAACTGCTCGGGGGCATGACCGACCCGCGGTCGACGGAACTCCCGGTGCGGGAGGTCGGGGCTGACTGCGACGGCGTCCACGCGGGCACCGTCCAGCACACCGACACCGGTTCGTACGCCACGCTGCCGCTTCCGGAGCACTGGCTCGCCGGCGGTGCCTTCAGCGTTCAGCTCCGCTTCCTGCCCACCATGCCGCAGGCCGCACACGAGCAGGTCCTCTTCCACTCCGGCGACTCCGCGGACGGGGACGGGGAGGGCCGAGGGCACTCGGTCGAGCTGGCCATCGGCACCGACGGCAGGCTCGCCCTCACCCTCCACGGCGCTTCCGGTGACGTCCGCCTGGTCTCCGACGTGGAACTGCGGTCCGGCTGCTGGTTCTTCGTGAGCGCGGACCACGACGGGGAGAGCGGCCGGGCACGGCTGTATGTCGCCCAGACGAGCGGCTGGCAGCGGCGGGTCCAGCGGGACACCGCCGAAACGTCCGCCGCGCCGGACTTCACCGGAGCCCGGGCCGCCCGGACGTATCTGGCCGCGGCACCGGCCGTGATCGACGGCCGGCCGTACCTGGACAGGCACTTCAACGGCAAGATCGAGAACCCTCGCTGCTACGGCCGCGTACTGGACCCGGCCGAGGTGCAGGCCGCCGAGATCGGCGGGACGGTCCGGCCGACTGCTCTGGTGGCCGACTACGACCTCGGCAGGGACTTCTCGTCGAGCCGGCTGCACGACCTCTCGGGGAACAACTACCACGGCACGCTGCACCAGGCACCGCAGCGGGGTGTGACGAGCAGCCGCTGGAACGGACGGCATGCGGACTTCCACTCCGCGCCCGCACACTACGCGGCGGTCCACTTCCACGAGGACGACATCGAGGACGCCGGGTGGCGGCCGTCGCTGACCTGGGCGGTGCCCGCCGGCACTCCCCCCGGGGCCTACGCACTGCGGCTGCGGGCCGGCGAGGAGGTGGACCACATCCCGTTCTTCGTCCGCCGCCCGGAGAACAGCCGCGCGAAGGTGCTCTTCCTGGTGCCGAGCTTCACGTACCAGGCGTACGCGAACGAGCGGCTGTTCGAGTCCGGTCTGCAAGAGGACTTCATGGTCCACGACATGGCACTCGCGCCCCAGGACGAGTTCATCGTGCGCCACGACGAGGTCGGGAAGTCGCTGTACGACACGCATACGGACGGCAGCGGTGTCGCCTACTCGTCCCGGCTGCGCCCCGTGCTGAACCTCCGCCCGCACTACCACAACTGGCTGTCCGGCCATGTACGGCACCTGGCGGCGGACCTGTTCATCCTCGGGTGGCTGCGCTCCCTGGGCGAGGAGTACGACTTCGACGTGGCCCTCGACGAGGACCTGCACCGCGAGGGGCCCGGACTCCTCGCGCGGTACCAGACCCTGGTGACGGGCTCCCACCCGGAGTACTGGACACGGGACATGATGGACTCGCTGACCGCGTACCTGGGCGACGGCGGACGGCTCATGTACCTGGGCGGCAACGGGTTCTACTGGGTCACCAGCGCATTCGAGGACCGACCGCACCTCATCGAGGTCCGGCGGGGCAACTCGGGAACCAGGTGCTGGGACTCGCCCCCCGGCGAGCTCGTGCACAGCGCGAGCGGCGACCGCGGCGGTCTGTGGCGCTTCAACGGATACGTGCCGCAGCAGCTGGTGGGTGTGGGCATGGCCGCGCAGGGCTGGGGTGAGGCCGCGGGGTACCGGCGGCTGGACGACAGCCACGACGAGTCCGTCGCCTTCGTCTTCGACGGCATCGCGGCGGACGAGGTGATCGGGGACTTCGGCTATGTGCTGGGCGGCGCGGCCGGCGACGAGGTCGACCGATTCGGCTTCGACCTGGGGACGCCCGCGAACGCCTTCCGCCTGGCGACGTCGACCGGACTGGACGACCGCTACCAGATCACCCAGGAGGAGCTGCTGATGACCGCGCCGGGCCAGGGCGGCACGGAGAACGAGCTGGTGCGCTCCGATCTCACCTACTTCGAGATCGACGGGGGCGGCGCCGTCTTCTCCACGGGATCGATCTGCTGGGCGGGCAGCCTCGCCTGGAACGGTTTCGACAACAACGTGGCCCGGGTCACCCGCAATGTGCTGGCGAGGTTCACCCAGGACCGGTAGGCCGTGGGCGGACCGCACGGCCCGCCACCCTGATGTCCCCGGCCGCCCACCCGAGGTACGGGACCGCGGCACGGCAGCGGCGCAGGTCGGCCGATGCCAGGTCTGCCAAGGACGGGCGCCGGCCACCCTCCGGCCGGGCCCGGCCGTCCCGGACATCACCGGCACCGGCGAGGACACCGTCGTCGCGGTGATGAGCGCACGGGAAAGGCCGGGGGCACCCGGGCCGGCTCTCAGTCCGGCGCGCTCCTGGCCGGCCCGGGGTCGGGGCTCGGGTGTACGCGGACGTCCCGCACCCCGGGACCAGACGGCCAGTCACCCGAAAGGGCAGGCAAGCCGCCTTCATGAGGCGGCTTGCCTGCCCGGCCGACGGCTGCCTACGCCCCCGGGGCTACTGGGCAACCGGGAAGCCCAGCACGGACCAGGGGCTCGCCGAGTGCCCGCGCGACGGCCCGGCGCCTTGCGCCGGTGCACGCCGCGATCGGCTCCGGCGTCGTCGACGATCCGGACTCCGCCGTCCTTGCCGAGGTTGTCAGCGACGTATTCCTCCAGGTCGTCGCGGGTGTCGTCCGGCTCCCGCTTCGCGTCGGCGAGCAGGTGCTGCGGACCGCGCGGTCCCTTCGGCGGCCTTCAGCCGAGCTGTTCCGCCAGCCCGACGATGATGCCCTCGGGGCCGCGGACGTAGCAGAGCCGATAGCTGTCCTCGTACTGCGCCAGCTCGCCCACGAGTTCGGCGCCGTGGGTGCGCAGGCGGGCAACGACGTCCTCGATGTCGTCGACGGCGAACATGATGCGACGAATGCCCAGCGTGTTCGCCGGTGCGTCCCTCGGCTCGGGGCTGATCGCCTTCGGCGTGTGGAACATGGCCAGCTCGACTCGGCCGTGGCCGTCCGGCGTCCGCAGCATGGCGATGTCCTGGCGTACGTCGTCGACCCCGATGACACGCTCCACCCAACGTCCCTCGATCGGGGCCTTGCCCTCCAGCTCCATGCCGATCTCGACGAAGAACGAAACAGCAGCGTCGAGGTCGTCGACCACGATGAGGACGTTGTCCATCCGCTGAATCGTCATGCTGGGTCTCCTTGGTGTGGTACGGCCTCGGTGGCCGCGTCTGCCCCTGGGACGGAGCGGCCAGGCCGTTCTCGACATCCTCTGCCCCGTCTTCTTCGAGAACCTTCTGACGCGGCAGAGCCGTCACCCGCCGGGCGTACCGCTGCGGCAGACCCGGGTACCTGGTGCCGCGGCGTGCCCGATGAGCATCAGAGTGGGTTGAGGCGGGCCTTGAGGAGGCAGAACTCATTGCCTTCGGGGTCGGTCAGGACATGCCACGGCTCCTCCCCTGTCTGGCCGATGTCGGCCGGGCGCGCACCCAGCTCCAGAAGGCGTTCGAGCTCGGCGTCCTGATCGCGGTCGGTGGCGTTGACGTCGATGTGCAGCCGGGATTTCCCCTCCTCCGGCTCATCCCGGGGACTGAGGATGATCGTCGGCTGCGGACCACCGAACCCTTCGCGCGGCCCGATCTCCACCGAGCCGTCGTCCTCGCGATCGAGCACGACGAAGTCCAGAACCTCGCACCAGAACCGCGCCAGCGCCTCAGGGTCGCGGCATTCGAGCACGAGCTCACTGATACGACATGCCATAGCGGAACCTGCTCTCAGCCTGGGAACTGCCGGGGAGACCACACGCGAACCTCATGGGCTCCCAGCAGTGAAAACGACCCCGCGACCGTACCGGACGAGGCGAGCACGGGCGAAGGGATTTCAGGGCCGCCCCTGTTCGGGCATCGCGCAGCTTCGACCGGGACACAGGACCGACCGTCGGCGTGTCAGTCGGTCCGTACAGGCTGACGACTGCGGGCGATTGCCGCCGGCCGGTCCGCGATCAGGTCGATGGCGGCCCGATGGTGCGGTAGGACGAGGGAAGTCTGAGCAGTATGAAATTTATCTGACAGTGTTCGGATTCCCTGCACATGGGAACTCTGTAGTGACCCCGCCAGGTCCGGCGTCGTACGGTCGCGGCATGACCGCAGCCGAATCCGCACCGTCCGCATCGCCCGGGCTTTCCCTGCGCGAGCGGCGCCGGGCCGTCGCCGTCCGGGAGATCGTGAGCACCGCCGAAGTCCACATCACCGAGCACGGGCCCCACTCCCTGTCCCTGCGGGCGGTCGCCCGCAGTCTCGGAATGACCGTGCAGGCGCTCTACCACTACTTTCCGAGCCGGGACAGCCTCGTCACGGTGCTCGTCACGAAGGCGTACGACGATCTGGCCGACGCCGTACAGGCGGCCGTCGACGGCACGCCGGACGACCCGGCCGTACCGCGCATGGTGGTCGCGGCCGAGGGCTACCGCCGGTGGGCCGTCACCCACCCCGAACGGTTCCAGCTCATCTACGGCGTCCCGCTGCGCAACTACGCGGCGCCTGCCGGAGGCTCCACCACCCTGGCACTCCGCCGGATGAGCGCGATCTTCCAGCGGGAGTTGCTGGGCGGTTTCACCACGGCGCAGTTGGACGCCGCCGACGCCCCCGCTCTCTCACCCGCGCTGCGGGAACACCTGGAGCGGCTGCCGGTGAGCGGCTTCGGCGCGCTGCCACCCCCCGGGGTCTCCCTCCTGCTGAGCGCGTGGGGGCACATGCACGGCCTGGTGATGCTGGAGGTGATGGGGCACACCGCGTTCATCGGCGCCCACCAGGGCGAGATCTTCTCCGTGTCCATGCGGAACATGCTGGAGGACATCCATCGGCGCATACCGGCCGCAGGATCCACGGGGGGAATGCCCGACCAGTGACACCGGGACGGAACGGACGCGGGGAACGCCCCACCGGGCCCCGCGCCTCGCCCGGTTGCAGGCACGGCCCGCGCAGGGCGCAGCCGACCCCGGCTCGCCGTCCGAACAGGCGCCTCCTGCGGTGGGCGACGGCCCGCTCTCACGGCGAGGGCGACTGTGTTCCGGACCTGGACAGCCCCTCCCAGGCCACTTCCCAGCGATCAGGATTGGAGAAGCGCTTGCGCCCGAGCCGTGTCTAGCGTGAGGGCATGACATCGCCCTTCACGCGAGCCTCCTCCCCCGCAGGCCCGGACGCCTCGCTCGCCTGGTACCCCGACACGCCCGGTTCCGAGGTCCGCAACGTTGTGGGGCCGCGACGGCTTGCGACGAGCGCCGCACGATCACCGAGATGACGGCCGAGGGCACCTACGCGAACACCCTCCCGGCCACGGCCGGCCTCGGGGCCTTCGGGCGGGAGAACGCCGGGGGCCGAGGTCGTGCGGAATCCCGCCGAGCAGTCGTACGGCGTCCGCGTCTGCTCCGTCCGGGATCCCTCGGGCGACCGGGTTGCCCCGTCCTGGTCAGAGGGCTCCGGGCCGGACTGGTGAACCGGCGCTGACGCGATCGAGGGAGCGGTCCCGGCCGTGACTCGCCCGTTGTGCACGGAAAGACAAGTGTTGTGGACTGATGCGCATGGACCGTCAAGGATGAAGCGGTCATCCTCGGTTCCGATCGTGCGGGTTCTCACAAGGCCCGTTGTTGTCGGTCGTCACGGGGGACGGACCTATCACAGAGGTGACGGCGATGCTGGTGACGGAGTTCAGTACGGAGAGTGTGAGCCGGCCGGAGCGGTTCGCCCTGTTCCAGGAAGTAGCCGACCGATGGCATGTGCCCAACTCCTTCAGGAGTGACCAGGGGGACGACTTCCGGGCAAGCATGCGGATTCTGGATCTCGGCAGCCTTCATGTGACCTCCCTCGCCTACCCCCACCTGGAAGTGAACCGCTCACTCCAGCACATCCGCGGGAACGACTCGGAGGTCCTCCAGTTCCATATCCTGCTCCAGGGCACGGGCACCTTCGCCCAGGGTCAAGGGGAAACGTCCGTGCGCCCCATGCAGTTGGTAGTCGTCGACAGCTCGCGCCCCTACCGCGGGACCGTCACCGCGGATCTCGGCGCGCCCTGCTCACTGGTGCTGTTACTCCCCCGCCGCGGCCTGCCCCTTCCGCAGAGGACGCTGAGAGACCTGACCGCCACCGCCGTGCCCGCGCACAGCGGAATCGGCGCCGTGTTCGCACGCTGGCTGGCCGACCTGAGCACTCTCGCCCCGCAGTTCCAGCCCGCCGACGCTCCCACCCTGGCCGACATCACCACCGAACTGCTCACGACACTGATCGACCACCACACAGCCGGCCAGGAGGCTGCGAAGCCACAGGCCCGCCCGCACGCGCTGCGAGCGGAGATCCGCGACTTCGTCCGGCGCAACCTCGACGACCCCGCTCTCACCCCCAGCGCCATCGCCGCGGCCCACCACATATCCGCCAATTACCTCCACCGGATCTTCAGCGACCAGCGCCCGTCCCTCGCCGCGTGGATCCGCTCCCAGCGCCTCGAACGCCTCCGACGCGACCTCACCGACCCTCGGCTGAACTCGCACTCGATCACCGCGCTCGCCGCACGGCGCGGATTCACCAACAGCGCGCACGTCAGCCGTCTCTTCCACCGCGCCTACGGCACCACGCCCCGGGACTACCGGCGCCAAGCGCTCGCCGGACCGAAGGCCGGACTCCGGGACGGTACCGGCACATGAGCCGCGGCGGACGGGGTCATCGCACGGTCCCTCAGAACGGCGCTCCCGGGCATGGACCGGTGGCACTCACGGCAAAGCCGACCGGGATCACGGCCACGAACGCACCTCACCATCCGCTACCGCGGACCGTTGCACCATGCAGCCGGGTGAAACTCCGCCCCGGCAGGGCTGTTCGGCGCACGGACGCAAGGCGACCGTCACGGAAGTCAGCCTGGCACCCCGGCCCGCACCTCCTCGCCGTCGGCCCGGCATGGGAGCCACCGACAACCGTATGTCCGGCCGCACATGACACGGGTCCGCAACCGATGACCGGCTGCGGACCCATGCCGCACAGTACTTCCGTTCCGTCCAAGAGCCGGACCACTCGTCCCTAGGGGTCGAAACGGACCTTGGACCACCAGACCTCACCCGCCGCTCCCAGCGCCCGGGGGACCCGCCCTCGGCATCGCCCGCTGCGTACTGTCGGCTGCCGTGGCCGGCACCGCCGCGATTCCCCGAACGATCGCCCCACCCAACACCCCGCTCGTAACGAAACGCCGCACACGCATCGTGTTCCCCTTTCCCTGATGCTCCGTTGCGCTGCGGTACCCATTCTCAGGCGGCCGGGGCCGGAGGTCTTTGCCCATCCGCACACAGCGCTTGGCCATTCCTGCACAAACCCGGCCGTAGAGCGTGCGAGGCCACGGAAGCCCGCCCACAGGTCGGATGCTTCTGTCGCCGCCACCGGGATGTCCCTCGCGTACATCCCCGCGATGATGTCCGCGATCTCCGGGGGGGCGCCAGGAGGAGGCCGGGCTCGCCTCCGGCATCGTCAACACCACCTACCAGGTCGGCTCCTCACTCGGCCTGGCCGCCCTGACCGCGGTCGCCACCTCCCAGGGGGCCGGAAAGCCGGGCGACCTGCCCGCGCTGACCAACGGCTTCGGCTCCGCCTTCGTCGGCGCGGCGGCGATCGCGGCGGCCGGTGGGCTCCTCACCGCCCTCTTCATGCGCGGCGGCCCCGCCGCGACCGAGTCGGCCAACGAGCGGCGCGCGGGGTGAGGTGACCTCCGGAGCACCCGACGACTGCCGAACCCCGCCCGCACCATACGTACCGTGCGGGGGTATCCGCACGGTGGCGGCCGAACCGGTGAGTCCCGGCGCGACGCGGTCCGCACAACAACCAGGGGGAATCCGGCGGCGATCGACGTCACTGCGCCCCGGCGCCGAGCCCAGGGCCATCGGCGCTCGCACCGGACGGGGTGAGGGCGTCCGTGCCCGTACCGCCGCCGGTGCCCTCGGCGGCCCCGACGGCGGTGTCGGTCCCGCCTCCATCCGTACGGGTCTCCTCGCCCGCTCCCGCCCGGCGGGCGAGGAACTTGGCCAGCTCCCACACCACCAGCAGCACCAGCGCGGACAGCAGCGCCCAGCCGAACTGCCGCAGATCGATCCGGGTGGTACCCAGGACCCGGCGGAAGGCATCCATCTGAGTCACGAGCACGGCGAGCACGAACTCCGAAAGAGCAGCCCGGTTCATCTGCCTGCTGTCGAACGTGCCGGTCGTCACAACCGAAGCGGTTTCACTGCGGCACTCGAACGCCGCCACGATCAGACAGAGCGCGAAGGCCGTGAAGGCCATGGAACTGCCCGCCTCCACACTGCCGAAGCGCGCCTCACCGAGCTTGATCAACCCGAGCAGGATGACGGTGACGGCGAACCCGCTGAGCACGACGGTCAGCAGCAGGGACCGGGTGAGGACCGATTCGCCCCGGGGGCGCGGGGTACGCCGCATCAGGCCCGGGCTCTCCCGGTCGAAGCCGAGGGCGAAGCCGAAGGGCGCGTTCACGACGAAGTGGATCCACAGCACCTGGGCCGGGGTGAAGGGCTCGCCGGCGGCGATGTTGAGGATCGCGGCACCGAGGAACGTGAGGACGAACGCGACCAGGAGCAGCAGGACGAACCGGATGTACTTGGTGAGGTTGTCGTAGAGCTTCCTGCCCTCCTCGACGGCGTAGACGATCGTGGCGAAGTTGTCGTCGGAGAGGATCATCCGGCCCGCGTTCTTGGCCACGTCCGTGCCGGTGCCCATGGCGATGCCGATGTCGGCGGCTTTGATGGCGGGCGCGTCGTTGACGCCGTCCCCGGTCATCGCCACCACATCGCCCTTCTTCTTCAGGGTGTCGGCGAGCAGGACCTTGTGTTCCGGGGCGACCCGGCCGACGACGCCGATCCGGTCGATCCGGTCGATCTGTTCGTGCTCCGGCAGCGCGGCGAAGTCCGCGCCGAGGACGGCCTCGCCGGGAATCCCGAGCTGCCGGGCGATGGCCGCGCCCGTCGTGACGTCGTCGCCGGTGACCATGCGGACCCGGATGTGGGCGTGCTGCGCGCTCTCCACCGCCGCCCGGGATTCGGCGCGCGGCGGGTCGACCATGCCGACGAGACTGGTCATCCGCAGCCCGGTGACCAGCGCGAGGAGGTCTCCGTCGGGGTCGAAGCGCGCGGGGTCGATGTCCCGGGTGGCGGCCGCCATCACCCGGTGCCCCTCGCCTCCCATCCGCTCGGTCTCCCGGCGGGCGCGCTCGCTCAGGGCCTCGTCCCAGACACGTTCGGTGCCGTCCGAGAGGGCGGTGGCGGCCCGGTCCGTGACCGCCGGGGCGGCCCCCTTGACGAAGCAGCGCACCACCGGGCGGCCCTGCGCGTCGGTGGCGGAGTTGAAGGTGGCCATCAGCTTGTAGCCGGGGTCGAACGGCAGGGTCGCCAGTCGCGGCAGCCGTTCCCGGGTGGCCGCGATGTCGAGCCCCGCCTTGTGGCCGAGTACCAGGAGGGCGCCCTCGGTGGGATCGCCGACGACCTCCCCGTCCGCCAGTTCGGCGTCATTGGCGATCAGATACGGCAGGATCGCGTCCTCGATGCCGGCGGAAGATCCCACTGCGTGGTGGACCCGGCCCTGGAGTCCGTAACCCGTGCCCGAGACGGTGTACCGGTCGGCGGGAGTGACGACCTCGACGGCGGTCATCTGGTTCATCGTCAGGGTGCCGGTCTTGTCCGCGTTGATGGCCGAGGTGAAGCCCAGGGTCTCGACGGACGGCAACTCCTTGACGATCGCGTTGCGCTTGGCGAGGTTGAGGCTGCCGACGGAGAGGATCACCTGGGTGACCGTGGGCAGGGCCTCGGGGATGGCGGCGATCGCCAGCGAGACCCCGCTGACGAACAGCGTGTCCCACGCCTGGCCCCGGGTACGGCCGAGGGCGAACATCACGATCATGGTGAGGCCGGCCGCCCCGGCGATCCACAGCGTCAGATTGTTGAGCTGCCGGGTGAGCGGCGACTCCTCCACCGCGGTGGCGGACAGCATCCCCGAGATCTTGCCGAGCTCCGTACCGGCCCCGGTGCCGGTGACCACGAGCACCCCGCTGCCGTGGGTGACGGGGGTGTTCATGAAAGCCATGTTCGTCTGGTCGCCCGGTCCGAGCCGGGTGTCCGGCAGGGTACCGGTGTCCTTGGCCGCCGGGGTGCTCTCACCGGTGAGCGCGGACTCGTCGACCTGGAGGGCGCTGGCCTCCACGACGCGCCCGTCGGCCGGGACCTGGTCCCCGGCGGCGATCAGCACGATGTCCCCCGTGACCAGCCGTTCGGCGGGGATCTCGGACTCGGTGCCGTCGCGGCGTACCCGGGCCGTCGCCTTCATCATCGACTTCAGCGCGTTCATCGCGCTCTCGGCCTTGCCCTCCTGGCGCAGGCCCACGACCGCGTTCAGCAGGGTCAGCAGGACCAGCAGGATCGCCGTGCTCCACTGCTGGACGACCAGGGAGACGACGGCCGCGGCCACCAGGATGATCTGCATGTAGCTGCGGTACTGGCCGAGGAACCGCCGCCAGGCCGGGGCGGGTTTCTCCTCGGGCAGCGCGTTCGGGCCGTGGGCGGCCAGCAGTTCGGCGGCGCGGGCGGCCGTGAGCCCGGCGGCGGGATCCACACCGTGCGCGGAGGCGACGTCCTCGGGGGTACGGGAGTACCAGGCCGGGCCCTCGACCGCGGGAGGCCGTCCGCCGGCCGGGGTGGACGGCCTCCCGCGCTCCGGGCCCGGTTGTGCCGCCATGCTCAGCTCTCCGGCCCGGCGACCCGGCGGCGCGCCGCGTACGGGTCGGCGGCGGCCCCCTTCGGGGCCTCCTCCTCCAGTTCCCTCCTGACCGTCTGCAGGTCCTTGCGGGCCTGCTCACCGATCGCGGGGAACCGTGGGTCGATCTCCATGAGCGTGTGGACGAGCACGGCAGCGGCACAGACCCGGGCGAACCACTTGCGGTCCGCCGGCACGACGTACCAGGGCGCCCACTCGGTGCTGGTGGCCGAGAGCATCTCGGAGAACGCCTGCTGGTAGTCGCCCCAGCGGTGGCGCTCCCGGACGTCGGCGGCGGAGAACTTCCAGTTCTTCTCCGGACGGTCGATCCGCTTGAGGAAGCGGATGCGCTGCTCCTCCTTGGAGAGATTGAGGAAGATCTTCACCACCTTGAAGCCGTTGTCGGTGAGATGGCGCTCCCAGTCGTTGATCTCGCGGAAGCGCCGCTCCCAGATCCCCGCGCCGCGCGCCGGGTCCGGCAGCTTCTGCCGGTCCAGGACCTCGGGGCGCACCCGGGCCACGAGGACCTCCTCGTAGTGGGAACGGTTGAAGACCGCGATGTCGCCTCGTGCGGGCAGGCGTTCGGCGTACCGCCACAGATAGTCGTGGTCCAGTTCCTCGGCGGACGGCACCTTGAAGCTGCTGACGGTCACCCCCTGCGGGTTCATCCCGCTCATCACGTGCCGGATCGTGCCGTCCTTGCCCGCGGCGTCGAGCGCCTGGAGGCAGAACAGCACTCCGTAGGTGTCCTGGGCCGCGAGCCGCGCCTGGTACTCGGTGAGCAGCGACACCCCCCAGGCGAGCAGTCCGGGGCCGTCCTTCTTCTTCACCTGGGCCTTGTACCGGGGGTCGTAGTCCTCGGCCAGGTTCACCTGGCTCCCCGGGGGAACCCGCAGGGGAGCGACGAACTCCGCGACGCGCGCGAGACGCTCTGCCGTGCCCGGTTCCGTACCGGCCTCCGGCTTCCTGCCGGCCTTCCGGTCCCCGTCCGTCTCGGGTCGCCTCGTGCCGGCCTTCGCCTTCCCGCCCGTCCCGGACTTCTTCCGCGCCATCTCCGACCAGCCTTCCGTGCCGCCCCGCGCCGACAGGGGGAGGTAATGCCACGCTCCGCCGGGTGGTACCGCGCGTCAAACGCACGGCGGCCGTTCGCCTGACTCCGTCCGGGGGACGATCCGGGCGGTGGCCGTCCCCGTACGCCGCTCCACGCCGCGTACGGCCTGTCCAGGGGTGTGCCCGTTCCCCACCGGCGGTGGCAGGTTTCGAGGGCCGGGCCGCGTTCCCGTACGCGCCCTGCACCGGTGGAGCGGGCTCTGTCCCAGTAGTTGCATCGGCCCTGGACCGCCTGTTGGGAACGGAGTTCGAGCCGCTGCCGTCGCGGACCGGCGGACGGCGGTCGCAACGGGTGGGTGTGGGTGCTGCCGGACCTCGTCGCGGGCGGGGTCCGCTAGTACTGCAACGGTGCTTGGCGTGACTGGTGGCAGGCTCGGTCGTTGATGCAGTTATGGGTGGGGACCTTGCTGGTGTCAGGTTGTGGGCGGGTGAGCTGGACGCTCTGCATGAGCGGTTCGTGCACCGG